>JAZTWH010000037.1:0-13091 GCA_045635765.1 Eubacteriales bacterium
GCCAGGGGGCATCCTTGGGTTCGGTATAGGTCTGTCACCTTCAGTCGGGTGGGGTCTGTTTTGTTGCCGGTACCCATGGAGGAAATGATGGGGATGCGGCTTTCCGTTGCCCGGCAGATGAGATCGATCTTGGACGTCATGGTATCAATGGCGTCGATGATGTAATCAAAGGAATTGAAGTCTATCCGATGGGCCGTTTCGGGAGTATAAAACAAATCCACCGTGTGCACTTTGCAGTCCGGGGCCACGTCGGCGATCCGTTCCTTTGCGGCTACGGTTTTTGCTTTGCCGATGGTTTCTACGGTAGCAAACAACTGGCGGTTCAGGTTGGATTCGGAAAAAACGTCGCAATCCACCAGGGTCAGGGCACCTACGCCGCATCGGGCAAGGCTTTCTGCCGCGTAGCCTCCGACGCCTCCCAGGCCGAAGACCGCAACGTGGGCACGGGACAATTTTATAATATTTTCGGTTCCGAGGAGCAGCTCGGTGCGTTCCAGTCGGTTCATGGGCCCTTCTCCTTTGCAATTCTGACCTCATTATACTCCCTTTTTTTCCTTCTGTCAAGGATCTTTGTATATTTTCCGAAGGTTTGGGTGAAAATAAGGGCAAGAATCATCCGCAAAGGAGAGTATCTCATATGAGTAAATTTTACCGAAACAAGAAAGGATTCTGGGCCAGCTTGACCAAAGGAAGCGGACTGTATCTGCTTTTGGGAGGGACCGCCCTGGTCGTGTTGTGCATCGGCGGTCTGTTGTTTGCCCCCCAGGAGGAGGGACAGGAGGTTTTCCTTCCTACGGATACCGCGTCCCTCTCTTCTACCGTGACCGAATCTTCGGATTTGATTTCCGATTCCCAAGCCGCCTCTGATACGGAGTCGTCGGATCTGACCCCCGATAGCGACGTGGATGCTCCGGCCGATTCGGAGCCGGTGCAGGACGTTGCTATGATCTGTCCCGTGACGGGGACGGTGGGAACGGACTTTTCCCTGACCGTTCCGGTTTTTTCTGAAACCATGAACGATTGGCGTGTCCATCAGGGAATTGATTTTCTTACGGAAACCGAGGCGGAGGTGGTGGCCGTTGCCGACGGTCTTGTGGAAAACGTCTATCGCTCCGAGCTGATGGGATTGACGGTGGAAATCCGCCATGCCGATGATACCCTGTCCATCTACCAGTCTTTGTCCGGAGACGCACGGGTTATTGAGGGGCAGGAGGTCAAGCAGGGAGATCTGCTGGGAACCACCGGCGTTTCCGCCGACAGTGAGTGTTTGGTAGGCAACCATCTCCACTTTGCGTTGTTGCGGGACGGAGTTTATCTGGATCCCAACGACCGATTCGCTTCCTGAAGGGTGGCGTCGGGATAAAAGTCGGAAAGAATTTCCTTGTAATTCTGGCCTTCCTTTGCCCGTTCGTTAGCCCCGTACAGAGACATTCCTACCCCCGTTCCCCGGCCCCGACACCGAAAGGTTGCGGCGGAGGCCGTGATCGTTACGGTGAAGGCGGGGGAGGGAAGGCCGAAGCGGTCCATCATCTCGATTCCCGTCAAGACCCGATTGCCCGAAGCGACCGTTTCCACGCGGCCGTTTTGGGCATTTTTTACGGAAAAAGAGGCCCCGTAATCGGGGAAGATCTCGGTAAATTCTTCTAAAGGAACGGTAATTTCCCGGAAATAGAAGTTGCTCGTTTCGTCAAAGGGACATTCCACACCTCCTTCGGTCCTTCCCCAGGAAAGGGGAAAGGTGTGGGCCTCGGGGTAGGGGGCTGAGTTTTTGATCAAAATTTCTCCCCAAACGGCGGCCACGGCCTGTTGCATCTGGGGCCAATATTGGGAGAACCAATAGTCTCCCCAAGCCTCCTTTGCCTGCTGGGGAGTCATGATTTCAAGCCCGTCCCCGGTGCCGGTTTCCGCATAATGCTTGACCAGGTTTGTGGTACAAACCACGGCTACGGCCTTCAGGGCTTCCGGCTGGTATCCTCGCACGTTCATGGCCCCTACGGCCCCCAGGATCAGATCCGCCGCGGAGACACTGCTTCCCTGATAGGGAATCTGCTGGGGAAGCTGTATTATGGGGTCGGGTTGCACCTCTTGGGGGCCGAAAGAGAGGCAAAGGACCGGGGCAAGGAAGAACAAAAGGGTAAATAATGATAAAAAAGTAAGAAAAGGACGCATAAATTCCCTCCGAATCTCTTGACGAATTTAAAAAAATGTGGTATAATGTACGATAATATAAAATTATCATAATGAGGTACTGTACCTTGTGTTGCCCTGCGGTTCCCCTCCCTTCCGGGGAACGGTCGGGACGCGTTACCTGTTTCGGAGGTGTTTTTTATGTTTGAGGCTCAAGATAGCAAGGACCTGGTCATCCGGCGGTTGAGCGAGGATTACCGGGCCACCAATTTTATCGACCCTCACGTTTATGAAAACTATAAAATCAAGCGGGGCCTTCGGGAGCCGGACGGCTCCGGGGTCATGGCCGGTGCTACCCGGATCTGCTCCGTGCGGGGCTATGTGATCGAGGACGGAGACCGGATTCCCTCTCCCGGTCAGTTGATCTACCGGGGAATCGACGTCAACGCCCTGCTGAAGGGATACGACGCGGAGGGACGCTTCGGGTTTGAGGAAGTGGTCTATCTTCTCATGATGGGGAAATTGCCCTCTTCCGCCGAGCTGGAGGAGTTCAAGGCGTTGTTGGTTTCCCTTCGGGAGCTGCCCGATCATTTTACCGAAGATATGATCATTAAGGCCCCCTCCCGGGACGTGATGAACAAAATGGCCCGTTCGGTTTTGGCCATGTATTCCTACGATGACGATCCCGATAATATTTCCCTCCAGAATCTTCTGCGGCAGTCTTTGATGCTCGTTGCCCGGCTTCCCATTATTGCCGTTCAGGCCTATCAGGTCAAAAAACGGCACTACGACCGGGAAAGCATGTATCTCCATTTGCCCTGCGACGAATACGGTACGGCAGAGAACTTCCTGCACATCCTCCGTCCGGACCAGAAATTTACGCCGGAGGAGGCCCATTTGCTGGATGCTTGTCTGATCCTTCACGCGGAGCACGGTGCCGGCAATAACTCTGCGTTTTCTACCCGGGTTCTCTCTTCTACGGGAACCGATACTTACGCCGCCATCTCCGCCGCCATCGGCTCCCTGAAGGGACCCCGGCACGGCGGTGCCAATCTGCAGGTCTGCCGGATGATGGACGACATCAAAGCCAACGTTTCCGACTGGACCAACGAGCAGGAGGTCTTGGACTACCTGTGCAAGATCCTGCGGAAGGAAGCGGGAGACCGAAGCGGCCTGATCTACGGAATGGGCCACGCCGTCTATACCTTGTCCGATCCCCGGGCGGTGGCCCTCAAGGAACGGGCCGGCCGTTTGGCGGAAATCAAAGGAATGGACCGGGAGTTCCGCCTCATTTCCTTGGTGGAAAAATTAGCCCCCGCCGCCTTTGCGGAGGTCCGCGGGGTCGATAAAATCATATGCGCGAACGTGGACTTGTATTCCGGCTTCATTTATCGGATGCTGGATATCCCCACGGAGTTGTATACGCCGTTGTTTACCATTGCCCGGGTGGCCGGATGGTGCTCCCACCGGGTGGAAGAACTGTCCTTCGGTTCAAAAGTAATCCGTCCCGCATATAAATTTATCGGCGGAAAGCATCTTTACGTACCTCTCAACAACCGCAAGTAATTCCGGAGGTGGCGACGAATGTCGAGCAACTGGACAAAACTGAAACGAAAACTGCAACGGGCCCTGGCCTCCCGCAAAAGTCCCCAAGGTACCGCCCCCCACCGCCCTGCGGCGGATCGCGTTGGGTCGCATGGCGTCGCATCAGATCGCTCTGCGGCAGACTCCTTTGAGACAGACTTTTTTGAGACAGACCGCGTCGGTGCAGGCTCCTTTGGGTCGCATGGCGTCGCATCAGACCGTCCTGCGGAAGGTCGCCGTGCGATGAGACGCAGGGCTGCGGAAGACTACGCTACGGAGGGTGTTGCTTCGCAAGGCGTCTCCGCAGAGAGTGTTGCTTCGCAAGGCGTCGTTGCGGAGGGACCGGAAAGTTCCAATGCCGGGAGAAAGAGACGGAATCGGTCGGAGGTTTCCGATTCGGTTCCGGTCAAGCGGCATTATTTTCGGCGGTTCTTTTATGCGTTTTCCGTGTTCTTTATTGTCTTTGGGCTGATCGGCGTGGTTTGGTTCGTGTATCACGAGGATCCCAACGCCTTCGGCCGTGCGGAGAAATATTATCAGCAGGGGCTGGCCGCTCAGGAACAAAACGATCTGAAGCGGGCTCTGGGGTATTATCAAAAATGCCTTGAGATTTCTCCGGAGGATCTGAATGCCCGTCTGCAGGCGGTTTTGATCTATCGAGCGCAAGGAAATTACGCCCGGGCGGAGGAACTGCTGAACGAGGGATTGAGCCTTCAGCCCCGGTATGAGGAATATTATCGGCAGATGGTATATCTTCTCACCGAGCAAAACCGGGTGTCCGAAGCCCTGGATTATTTGGATAACATCACCGCCACCTATATTGTCGTGAAACTCAACGCGGAGCGTCCCGGGGCGATTACCTCTTCTCCCATGCCCGGAACCTTTACCTCCGCCGTGGAGGTGACTCTGCAGGTTCCCGAAAATACCACCGTCTATTACACCACCGACGGAACGGCTCCCAATCGGAATTCTTCCGTCTACAGTGCCGGGGAAACCATCAAGGTGGAAAAGGGAACGGTCAACGTTCGGGCCGTTGCCATCAACGATGCCGGAATGCCCGGGGTGGAATACGACGTTTCCTACCGGGTTTATAACGAACGGACCAAATACGAATTCAAAGACCCCAAGGTGGAACAGTTGGTCCGCCTGGTTTTGGATAAAAAGTCGGGAACGATCTATTATAAGGACCTGGAATCGGTCACGACCCTGGACTGTGTGGCCGGTGCCGCGGCCGGAATTCAAGGAGCCATCAACGTCCTGGACGATTTGATGGAAATGGCCAACCTGAAGCACGTAAACCTGAGTGGGGAAAAGACCGTAGGGTCCTTTGAATCCCTGCGTCGGCTGACCCAGTTGCAGTCCCTGTCCTTGGACGGCTGCGATCTGACCGACAGTCAATTCTCCCAGATCTCGTCGATCATTTGGCTCAATTCCCTTTCTGTTCAGAACAATAAACTGACGACCTTGGCCCCCGTATCCTCCATGCTTTCCCTGACCGATCTGGATGCGTCGGGCAATCAGATCAAGACCGTTCCTGCTCTGGCCCGTCTGTCTGCCTTGCAGAGGCTGGACCTTTCGGGGAACGCGTTGACCTCGGTGGCGTGGATCTCCAATCATAAGACGGTCAAGGCCTTGGACGTCTCCAATAATTTGATTTCGGATATTACTCCGCTGTCTACCTGTTCGTCTCTGTCTGATCTGAACGTGGCGTATAATTTGTTTTCTTCGCTGATTCCCATTTCCGGCTGTCCCCGGCTGGAGACCTTGAACGTCAGCGGGAACGATATATCGTCTCTGGCCGATTTGAAGGACCTGACGGCGTTGAGTAATCTTGCTGCCGCCGATACGAAGATCTCTACGGTGGAGCCCCTGACCAAGCTGTCCTTGCTGACGACGCTGAACGTCTCGGGCACGTCGGTTCGGGATTTTACTCCCTTGGCGGAATCCAAGCTCAAAAACCTTTACGCCGCAAACTGCGACATCAGCGATCTGACCACCATGGTCATGCTTTCGTCCTTGGAGATGCTGGATGTTTCGGGCAACCTTCTCAACGAGATCGGTGCTGTGGCGTTGATGTATCAGCTGAACGTTCTGAACGTCAGCAATAACTACGTGACCGACTTTTCTCCCCTGTTGAACTGTTCTCGGCTTCGTTCGGTGAATTGCAAGGGAAGCAAGGTGGCCGATTCGGTGCTGAAACGGTTGGAAAAGAACAACGTGTCGGTCATTCAGTAATTTCGTGTAAAATTTTATTCATATATTATGTAAAAAGGAGAAGAACTCATTATGGCTTACTATTACGAAGAATGCTCCCATACGTTCAGCGAATATCTGCTGGTTCCCGGATACTCCGGGGCAGAGCATATTCCTGCCAACGTTTCCCTGAAAACCCCCTTGGTGAAATTCCGGAAAGGGGAAGAGCCCGCCATCTCCATGAATATCCCTTTGGTTTCTGCCATTATGCAGTCGGTCTCCGATGATAAAATGGCCATCGCCCTGGCAAAGGAAGGGGGCGTTGCCTTTATTTACGGCTCCCAGTCCATTGAGGACGAGGCCGCCATGGTTCGCCGAGTGAAGGGATACAAGGCCGGATTCGTCTCCTCCGATTCCAACATCCGTCCCGACCAGACCCTGGCCGACGTTTTGGAACTGAAGGAACGGCAGGGCCATTCCACCATCGCCGTTACTGAGGACGGCACCGCCGGCGGGAAATTGCTGGGAATCGTCACCGGTCGAGACTACCGGGTCAGCCGGATGTCCCCCGACCAGAAGGTAGAGACCTTCATGACTCCCCTGGAAAAGCTCATCACTGCTCCCGAGGGTACCACCCTGAAGGAAGCCAACGATATTATTTGGGAGCATAAGCTCAATTCCCTTCCCATCCTCTCTGCCGACGGAAAACTGGTTTCCTTCGTTTTCCGCAAGGACTACGAACAGCACAAGGGAAACCCCATGGAGCTGTTGGACGCCCAAAAGCGGTACGTGGTCGGTGCCGGAATTAACACCCGGGACTACGCAGAGCGTGTGCCCGCTTTGGTGAACGCAGGGGTTGACGTTCTTTGTATCGACTCCTCCGAAGGCTTTACCGAATGGCAGAGCCGCACCATTAAATTTATCCGGGAAACCTACGGGGACTCGGTCAAGGTCGGGGCGGGCAACGTGGTTGACCGGGAAGGATTCCGATTCCTTGCCGAAGCCGGTGCGGACTTTATCAAGATTGGCATCGGCGGCGGTTCCATTTGTATCACCCGGGAAACGAAGGGCATCGGCCGGGGACAGGCTACCGCGGTCATCGAGGTTGCCAAGGCCCGGGACGAGTATTTTGAGGAAACCGGCGTGTACATCCCCATCTGCTCCGACGGCGGTATCGTTCACGACTATCATATTACCCTCGCCTTGGCCATGGGTGCGGATTTCTGTATGCTGGGTCGCTATTTCTCCCGGTTTGAAGAATCCCCCACCAACAAGGTCATGGTCAACGGCAACTACATGAAGGAATATTGGGGCGAAGGCTCTGCCCGTGCCCGGAACTGGCAACGCTACGACCTGGGCGGTGCCGCAAAGTTGTCTTTCGTGGAAGGGGTCGACTGCTACGTTCCCTATGCGGGACTTCTCCACGACAACGTGGGCGTTACCCTGAGCAAGGTCCGTTCCACCATGTGCAACTGCGGAGCCCTCTCCATCCCCGAGCTGCAGGAGAAGGCCAAACTTACTCTCGTCAGCTCCGTCTCCATCGTAGAAGGCGGTGCCCACGACGTTGTGGTTAAGGACAAAGTACAGAACTAAACCCAAAATAGAAAGAGAACGCCGGCGTAACGACGCCGGCGTTCTCTTTTACCGCAAGGGCAAAATAAAAATAGGGTCTTGGGTCATAATTTCTGCCGCAAGCTTCTTACAGGGACTCGCAACTTCTGTCGGGGGGAAGGGGGATTTATAGGTTTTGCCGCAGGAGGCGGAACCGATTTTTGCGGTAGTCCAAAATGCCTTCCTTCTTCATTCGGGATAATTCCCGGGACAGGGCGGAACGGTCGGCGTTGAAGTAGGCGGCCATGCCGTTTCGGTCGAAGGGAATCAGAAATTCTTCCCCCGGGGCTTTTTGCCGGTCGGAAAGATAGGCAAAAATTCGTTTGCGGAGGGAAACGATGGAGCAATACCGAATTTTTTCGTGCAGTGCCCAGTATTCTTTTCCGATGATGGACAGGAGGTTTTGAATCAGCTTGGGATGGGTCCGGGAGAGGTCTATGGGACCCAGCCACAGGACCCGGCAGTCGGTGACGGCACTCAGGGTGACGGGGGCGGGGCGGTCGGAGAAGATGAGAATTTCTCCAAACATCATGCCGGGGGAGAGGGTGATAGTTATCGAGAGTCCGCCGTCCTCGCTGATTTGCTGTCCCTGAAGGCGGCCGGAGAGCAAAATTCCGCACCGTTCGGTTCGTTCTCCCTCCCGAATTAAGACGCTCCCCTTGGGAACGGTGGCCTTTTGCCCCCGGAGGGCTTCTACCTGTTCTGCAACGGTTTTTTCATCCATTCCGGAGAATAAGGGAAGAAAGGTTAATTCCTTCATGATTTTCTTCTCCCATTTTAAATTTTTGTTGCAATGGCAACCGATTTTAAGCATATTATACCGTATAATTGTGATAGAATCAAGTCATAACTTTGAAATAGGAGAAACAATTATGAAATTGAAAGGATTATTCGCTCTTCTTTTGGCGTTGGCCTTGTCTGCCGCCCTGTTTGCCTGTGCTCCGGCACAAACTCCCCAGGGGGCCACGGATGGAAGTTCTTCTTCTGCGACTTCGGGAGGGGAGATTTCAGACAATACGGAACCTTTCGCCGGTGCTGATGTGCGGGTGGCGGCTCTCAGCGGTTCCACCGGCCTTGGCATGGCTAAGCTGATGAACGATGCCGAGGCAAAAACCACCGTCAACCGTTATACCTTTGACGTGTTTGACGCTCCCGAGACCCTGGTCCCCGAAATTTCTTCCAAAAAGTACGACATCGCCGCCCTTCCCACCAACGTAGCCGCCAAGTTGTACAATAAAACCAAAGGGGATCTTCAGATCCTGGCAGTCAATACCCTGGGAGTTCTTTATCTTTTGGAGATCGGCACCCAGAACGTGAAGTCCGTTGGGGACCTTGCAGGAAAGACGATCTATACTACCGGGCAGGGGTCCACGCCGGAGTATGCACTGAAATATATTCTGGAAAAGAACGGCGTTACTGACTGCAACATTGTGTTTGAGACCAATGCCGATCTGGTGGTTGCCCACGCCCAGCAGGGAGCCCTTCTCATGCTTCCTGAGCCGAAGGTGACCGCCGTCAAGGGACAGCTCCAAAACGTGACCGTTGCCCTGGATATTACCAAGGAATGGGATAAGGTCTGCGACACCCCTATGGCCCAAGGCTGTGTGGTGGTGACCAAGGAATTTGCAGACGCCAATCCCCAAGCAGTCCTTCAATTCCTGAAGGAATACGAAGCATCCATCAATTACGTCAAAGACAACGTGACCGAGGCTTCTCAAATGGTCGCCAAGTTCGGAATCATCCCCAAAGCCCCCCTGGCGGCGAAGGCCATCCCCAACTCCAATCTCACCTTTCGGGCTGGCCTTGCCATGAAAGAGATGCTGGTTCCCTTCTACACCGTTTTGTTCCAGGCAGACGCTACCTCCATCGGCGGAACCCTGCCCGCAGACGGTTTCTATTACGGGGCATAACCCCGGGATTTCTTGTACAACACGCCCTGTGATGATGCCTTTCGGGACATGACCAATTCCTTTGGGCAATCGTCCCGAAGAAGTTTTGTCGCTGTGGTTCCCCTTCCCGACTCCCTTGGGCAGTATGCCCCGAGAAGTTCTGTTGCGGGGGTTCCTTCCCCGACTTCCTTGGGCGGTATTCCCTGAGAATTCTGTTGTTGGGGCTACCCTTCCTGACTTCCTTGGGCCGTGGGCCCGGAGAACTACGATTATGGAACGTGAAAAGACCTCTCTCGGTAAGAAAATAGGATTTGGGCTCATATCCGCCGCCTTTTGGGTGGCGGTGTGGGCTCTTTTGGCTTTGTGGGTGGATAAGGAATTATTTTTGCCCTCCCCTTGGGCGGTGGCAAAGGCCCTTGTAGCCCTTTTTCCCACCGTCGGGTTCTGGGAGACCGTGGCGGGGTCCCTTCTTCGGGTTTTGGTGGGATACCTTCCCGGGGTTTTGATCGGGACCGTCGGGGGGCTGTTGACGGCAAAGGTCCGGGTGCTGGACCGATTGTTTTCCCCCCTTCTTACCGTGATTCGGGCGACGCCGGTGGCATCCTTCATTATGCTGACCCTGGTCTTTTTGGGGCGGGATACGGTTCCTTCGTTTATCGTGTTTCTGATGGTTCTTCCCATCCTTTGGGCGAACGTTGCAGAAAGCATAAAAACGGTGGATCCGGCGTTGCGGGAGGTCTGTGACGTCTATCAGGTTTCTTTTTTCCGCCGGATCCGGATCTTGTACCTTCCTCATTGCACGCCCTATTTTTCTGCCGGCGTGCTGACTTCCCTGGGCTTTGCCTGGAAGGCGGGAATCGCCGCCGAGGTGTTGTGTACGCCTAAAGATTCCATTGGGAAAATGGTGTACGACGCCAAGGTGTATATGGAATCCGCTCAGGTTTTTGCCTGGACGCTGGTGGTGGTTCTGTTGAGCCTGGTCTTTGAAAAATTGCTGAAATATTGTTTGGAACGGAGGAATCGGAAATGATTACGGTGAAAAATCTTTCCAAGTCCTTTGGAAAAAACGTTGTATTGCAGGATTTGTCCTTTTCCGTGACCGAGGGGGAACGGGTTTTGATTTCTGCTCCCTCCGGGGCCGGAAAAACCACCCTGTTTCGAATTCTTGCCGGGTTGGAATCTGCCGATGCCGGAAAAATTTCCGGCTGTTCCCGGGAGCAGATCTCCTATCTTTTTCAGGAGCCCCGGCTGTTTCCCCACTTGACGGTGCTGGAAAATGTGACCTATGTTCATCCCGATCCCAAGGCCGCGGAGGAGCAGGGGACCGTTTTGCTGAAAAGACTGGGACTTTCGGATGCGTTGAACCGACATCCGGCGGAACTGTCCGGCGGTATGAAGCAACGGGTTGCCTTGGCTCGGGCTTTGTGTTGGGACCGTCCCATCTTGCTTTTGGATGAACCCTTTACGGCCTTGGACCCGGAATTGAAATCGTCGGTTCGGGCCTTGGTGGCGGAGGCTTGCCAAGGGAGAACGTTGCTCCTGGTCTCCCACGACCCGGAGGACGGAAAATCCCTGACCCAGCGAACGGTATATCTGTAACTCCGTTTTTTGTTGCCATGCGTTCTCCTTCTCGGCTTGTTCGGGAAGGAGAATTTTTATGTATAAAATTAAATATTTTTGCATAATTTACGTATATTTTATAGTAATTATGCAAAATTAACTTTATTGAGGAAATAACTATGAAATTTATGTGAAATTCCGGGGAAAATGCTTGCAAAATATTCAAAGTTGTGGTATAATTATTCATATTTTTTGAAATCCATCGGAAAGGCGGAATCAATCTTATGAAACGGGTATTTATTGACGGTAGTGCCGGCACCACGGGACTTCGGATCCGGGAGCGTCTGGAGGCACGGGAGGACATTTCCCTCGTCACTCTTCCCGAAGCACTGCGAAAGGATCCCGCCGCCCGAAAAGAGGCGTTGAATTCCTGCGATGCGGCTTTCCTGTGTCTGCCCGATGCTGCGGCAGTGGAAGCCCTTTCCATGGTGGAGAACCCCGATGTGACGATTTTGGACACCTCGACCGCCCATCGGACCGACCCCCGGTTTGCCTACGGATTTCCTGAGCTTTCTTCGACTCACCGGGAAAAGGTGGCGTCTTCCAACCGCATTGCCGTTCCCGGATGTCACGCCAGCGGCTTTATTGCTCTGATTTATCCTCTGATCGAGGCCGGGGTTTTGTCGGAGGAAGAAAAGCTGGCGTTTTTCTCCCTGACCGGGTATAGTGGTGGCGGCAAGAAAATGATCGGGGAATACGAGCAGGACTCCCGGGACCCCTTACTGGATGCTCCCCGGCAGTACGCATTGGGACAGACCCACAAGCACCTGAAGGAGATGGTCGCGGTGACGGGCTTGAAGGAATTCCCCCTGTTCTCCCCCATCGTAGGGGACTTTTACAGCGGCATGGAAGTGACCGTCCCCCTGTTCGCCTCTCAGATAAAGGCCTGCCCCCGGCAGATCAAGGAAATTTACGGGGAGAAATACAACACACCCCTGGTAAGATTTGTGGAAGATCCTTCGGAAGAGGGCTTTTTATCCGCGTCAAAGCTGTCCGGCTTGGACTGCATGGAGATTTCGGTCCAGGGCAACGATCAGCGGATTTTGCTTACCGCCCGGTACGACAATTTGGGAAAAGGTGCCAGCGGTGCGGCCATTGAATGTATGAATCTGCGGTTTGGCTTTGCGGCCGACGAAGGCTTGAAGATAAAGTAAGGAGTATGACCTATGAAACAAATCAAAGGCGGCGTTTGTGCTGCAAAGGGATTTACCGCCAACGGCGTTCATTGCGGGATTCGGAAGAATAAAACGAAGCGGGACCTTGCCCTGATCGTCAGCGACGTCCCTGCCGCCGCGGCCGCCGTATATACACAAAATCTGGTGATCGGTGCCCCCAATACCGTCACTAAGTCCCACCTGAAAAACGGCGTCGCCCGGGCCATTATTTGTAACAGCGGCAACGCCAACACCTGCAACGCCGACGGAATCGAGGTTGCGGAACGAACCTGCCAAGCCTTGGCGGAGACTCTGAAGATTTCCGCCGACGACGTGGTGGTCGCCTCCACGGGAGTCATCGGCCAGCGTCTGGATCCCACCCCCATCATCCGTGCACTTCCCGAATTGACTGCCGGCCTGGGACAACGGGGAGATCTTGCGGCGGAAGCCATCATGACCACCGACACCAAGGCGAAGGAGATTTCTTATTCCTTCTCCGTGGGCGGAAAAGAATGTCACATCGGAGGCATTGCCAAGGGCTCCGGAATGATCCACCCCAACCTGGCCACCATGCTGGTTTTTATTACCACCGACTGTGCTATCAGCTCTCAAATGCTTCAAAAGGCCCTGGCCGAGGATGTGGTGGATTCCTTTAATATGGTCAGCGTCGACGGAGATACGTCCACCAACGATATGGTGGTCGTCCTGGCAAACGGCCGGGCCGACAACGAGGAAATCACTGCTTGCGACGAAGATTTTGACGTATTTTGCAAAGCTCTGAAGGCCGTCACCGTATGGCTCTGCCGTCAGATCGCCGGAGACGGAGAAGGGGCAACGAAGCTTTTGGAATGTATCGTTTCCGGTGCGAAGGATTCCTCCACCGCCCGGACCGTCGCCAAGAGCGTGATCTGCT
>JAZTWH010000038.1:0-12909 GCA_045635765.1 Eubacteriales bacterium
CTGGACGTGACTCTGGACGTCCCCGTGACCCTGGACAATGAATTTCAAACCCGCATCGGCACTCTGGCTTGGGAATTTAAGGTAGAAGAATTCCCCGTGGAAGATACGGACCCCAAGCCGCCCCCAACCAATGATAATCGCTATGTTGGCCTGCATTTTGCCTTGATATGCGTCTCTTTGTTTCTTATAATTATGATTTTGATATTCCGTAAAAAGAGAAAAACGCGGGAAAACACTGCACGGATTTCATAACGCAAGGAGGAAGAAGCGTGAAACCCTTCGCAAAGCAAAAACCCTATAAGCGTATCGCTTTAGCCCTCAGTCTCTGTGTCCTTCTGCTTTGGGCACTCCTCGGGACCGGTGCTTCTCTGGCATGGTTTACCGATACCTCGGAGGATATTACGAATATTTTTCATTTTGCCGATTTTGAGTTGGCCGTATCACACCGCACCGACGAAGGTACCTGGGAGCCCATCGACGGAAAAACCGACATTTTTGATGATAAAGCACTCTATGAACCTGGCTACGTCCAGGTGGTCTATCTAAAAGTGGAAAATAAAGGGGATCGGCCCTTTGACTTCTACACGGCGGTCAGCGTTACGAAAAATAATACCCCCGCCACCAACGTCTTTGGGCAAAAGTTTTATTTGCAGGACCATCTGAAATTCGGAATCGCCGTTGCCGACACGGAGTCCGAGATGGAGCAAAAGGTTGCAAACCGAGCCTTGGCAACGGAAATCGCAACCATGAAACTCAACCATTATTCTACCGACATTGCGTCCCTGAAAGCCGGAGGCACGGTATATATGGCACTGGTGGTCCGTATGCCGGAATCGGTGGGGAATGAAGCCAATTATCGGGGAGACACCATTCCCAAGGTGGACCTCGGCATTATCGTCAATGCCACACAGCAAAAAACAAATCGTTGAAATCACCCGGAAAGGAGGCCCTTATAATGAAAAAACTCTATGACGAGTTCCTTTCTGTCCCGGAGCAGGGAAAGATACGGGAAAAGGTAATGCTGACGAGGATCACCCTTACCGCTTTGATTATGATCCTTTGCTTGGCCGCGATGGGCGTAACCGCTTACGCGTATTTTTCCTGCAACGTTACTTCCGGGTTCAACGTGATCCGGGCGGCAAATTTTGATGCCGAAGTCTCGGTTTGGAGGCAAAATGGGGAAGAGGTAACTCTGACCCACGAAAACGGAAACACCCACATAGCCACCCTCTCCACCGATACTTACACCATAAACATCTCTATGTCAAGCAACAGTACCGCAACTACAGGCTTTTGTATCGTTACCGTTGATGGGGTCAAATATCACACTCAGCAGTTAAGCAAAAACGAGACAACTCCCAATTCGCAATCTTTTTCCTTTACGCTGGAAGCTTCCTCCTCCGTGGATTTGAGAATTTTGGAGCATTGGGGTACGTCCTCTTCTTATTGTGATCCCGAGCGTCATCCCAATTATATTCAGAATGGAAATATCCTTACGTTGCCCCTCGGGTCCGGGGTTTCGGAGGACCCCTCGGCTGACACAGAGACGATGAAGCCTTCCGGCAATGAAGCCGAAGAGATCCTATACCGGGTCGTGGCAAACGATACCCTATCCGGAATCGCCGAACGATACGGAACTTCGGTAGAAAAGCTCAAGGCCTACAACCACTTAAGTTCAAACACCATTTGGGTGGATCAAGAGTTGAAAATTCCCCCGTCCCAATGGCGGATCCCTCTTGCAACCACGGATCAGACAGATTCTGCCGGGCCCGAAGAAGGAGAATCCTCCCGGCAAAGCCAAACGACCACAGCTCAACCCTCGGAAACAACAGACCTTTCTCATCCTACCGACGAGCCCGAGGAATCGACTCATGCGTTCGGTTCCGGCTCTCAAGGTTCCGGCTCTCAAGAATCTGATAATGCCTAAATTGAGGAATCTTTGCCCGTTGGGTAAGAGTTCTAAATGCGGTTCAAAGGATTCCCCCGCCTTTTGACGGTAGTCCTGTGCTACGTTTCTTCCGGCGGGGGATTGATTGTTCTATCTAAGGGCTATAAATATTGTAAAAAACCCCTCGCTGAAACAAAATCAGTTTGTGCGAGGGGTTTTTTGGTGCACTTGCCCGGATTCGAACCGGGGGCGTCCCGCTTAGGAGGCGGACCCTCTATCCTACTGAGGTACAAGTGCGTAAAATTTATGAAATTATAAAACGTTTCCATCGGTGCGGGGAAGTGCGGAAAAGGAGAGACGGGATGTAAGTGGTTTTGCCGGTGGAGAACGAGGACAACCGGGGGGTGCCCCCGTTCCGCCATTGGTTTAATCTTTGAATCGATGCTTGATTGTTTCCAGAATTAAATGAACTGCTTCATCGATCCCGCCTAATTTCGAGACGTTGATGCAAAGATCGTAGTTTGTCAAATCGGTCCATTTGTTATTGGTGTGGAAGTTGTAGTAGTTTGCACGGGTCTTATCCTTTTTCTTAATTATGGATTCCGCTTTTTCCGGGGAAAGATTTGCTTCCTTTGCAATCCGGGCCTTTCGGTCCTCCAAATCTGCTTGGATAAAAATTCTTAATACGTTTTGTTCATCCCACAGCAGGTAGTCGGCACAACGTCCGATAAAAACGCAAGATCCCTCCGCTGCCGCATTTCGGATGACCTTTGCCTGAGCCTTGTAGATTCGGTCGTTCAGAGAATCCTCCGTCCAGTTCAGAAAGTGAGACGCCGCCGCATGGGGTGTCAAAACCATGGAATAAAGAAAGCTTCCCGTTGCCTTCTCTTCTTCCTGAGCAACTACCGTTTCGCACATTCCGCTTTCTTTTGCGGCCTGCACCACAATATCCTTGTCGTAGTATTGGATGCCAAGCTCCTTTGCTAAGCGATATCCGATCTCACTGCCGCCGCTGCCAAACTGCCGGGCAATGGTGATAATAAATTTTTTGCTCATGGAAAATCCTTTCGGTGATCGGTTTGGATTATTATGGGTTTCTGTATCCGTTGCGATGCAACTGTTAGCAAGGGATTAAATGAAGTCCTGCCTGAGTTTTTTATGCTGGCTATCAAGTAGAGAATTGCCCCGGGATTGAATCGGAAATCGGAGGAGTCTTGCCCCGGTCTTGCGAGGACGGGAGATCGTCTCTTATTCCCGTTTTTTTGAATACAATCCTTGCCTTTGATGAGTTAAATTTTAGCGGTAAATCTCCAGGAATCTTCGCACATCTCGTCGATTCCCATTGTGGCCTTCCAGCCCAACTCCTTCAGGGATTTCGTCGGATCTGCATAGTAGACGGGAACGTCTCCGGGACGGCGGGGGTCAATGACGTAGGGGATTTTTTTTCCGCAGGCCTTCTCGTAAGCCTTGATGACGTCAAGAACGCTGTAGCCCTTCCCGGTCCCCAAATTATAAACCTTCACTCCCTGGCATGTCATGGCTTTTTCCAGGGCTTTGACGTGCCCTAGGGCCAGGTCTACCACGTGAATATAGTCTCGAACTCCGGTTCCGTCAGGGGTAGGATAATCGTTTCCGAACACGTGAACGGCATCGTATGTTCCGCAGGCCACGCGTGCAATATAGGGAACCAAATTGTTGGGAATTCCGTTGGGGTTTTCCCCAATCAGACCGCTTTTATGGGCTCCAATGGGATTGAAATATCGAAGAACAACGACGCTCCAGTCGGGATTTGCAACCACTACGTCCTCCAAAATCCGTTCGATCATCAGTTTCGTGGTGCCGTAGGGATTGGCGGTAGACAGAGGGGCATCCTCGCAGACAGGGACGGTTTTGGGGTTCCCATATACGGTGGCGGAAGAGGAGAACAGCATTTTCTTGCATCCGTATTTTTTCATGGCCTCGCAAAGAACGATAGTTCCCAGCAGGTTGTTGTGATAGTACATCAGCGGCTTTTGAACCGATTCACCCACGGCCTTATAACCGGCAAAATGAATCACTCCGTCGATCTGATTTTCCCTGAAAATCCGGTCTATTGCCTCGGAGTCACACATATCCGCTTCGTAGAACTTAAAATCCTTCCCCGTGATTTTCCGGATATTCTCCAGGGCCTCGGGTTTTGAATTGCTGAAGTTGTCCATTACGACAACGTCATATCCCTGTTCGAGCAATTCTACGCAGGTGTGGCTTCCGATGTATCCTGCACCCCCGGTAACTAAAATCATAACGGATTCTCCGATCTGTGATGCTTAAAATAAAGGTTCGTTATTACTCGTCTTTTCGATGACGGCGGCCGGTATAAAGATTTTCCTTGGCTTTTTCCTCGGTTTCCTCTCTCTGCCGTTCTTCGATACGCTTGCGACGTAATATCTGCCGTCTTTTCCGCTGAAGGTAAGAGACGAGGAACAGGAGCCCCGCGATAGCGATCACGCCGCCGATGATGCACAGCAGAACTAAAAGGATCACCCGGACCACCTTCCAGAGCTTTGCTCCAAAGGAAAGGGGTACTACTTTTTCACCTCCGGGAGTCTCCTCCAGGGATACTTCTTTGGTTTCAATATTCAGAATGACCGTTCCCAGAACGATGGATACGTTGTTTTCATCCTTTGCGGAAACCGTCAGGCGAAGATTGGTTTCTCCTTCCGTCACGTGGCTGGGCAGGGAAGACACCGTCATGGTCCCTTCCCGAAACGTTGCGTTTGTGGAAAGGGACGTCCCCTCGGGAATGGATACATTGATCTTTCGGACAATGGTCCCGTTTTTCATCACCGGGATTTCCGTAGGCGGGAGCAGGGTTGTGGGAACGGATACGTTCCGAAAGGCGGAAAAAGCATAATCAAACAAAGAAATGGTTTCTTCATACCGTTTCTTTGACGTTTCTGCATTGAGAACGACGCAAATCAGGGTCCTCCCGTCCTTCTGGGCGGCGGAAACCAGATTGTATCCGGAATCCTTGTTCCACCCGGTCTTTCCCCCGATAACCCCCTCGTATTTCACTTCCATATTGCTGTTCTTCATCAAAAGGCACAGGGAGGTGAAGGAACGGCCCGTGGCGTTTTTGTTGGTTTTTCCCATGGTATAGGAGGTTTGACGGAAGACGGTGCGGAAGGTCTCGTTGCTTAAAGCCGTCTGTGTCAGCAACGCGAGATCCTGGGCCGTGGTATAGTTATTTTCCTCATAGGAACCGTCTGCATTTGTAAAATGGGAATTGACTGCCCCCAGCTGCTTCATCCGGGCGTTCATTTGCTCTGCGAAGGCACTTTCCGATCCGCTGACTCCCTCGGCAATGGTTTTTGCGGCGTCGGATGCAGAGACGAGGATCGTGGCGTAGAACAGATCCTTCATCTTTACCTCTTCGCCTTCGGTCAGGGAAATGTGGGTCCCTTCCCGGTCAACGCCGTCTACGGTCTGCTTGGAGACCGATACGGTTTCCTCTCCCTTTTCTGACTCAATGCCCAAGAGAACGGTCAAAATCTGTACCGTGTCCGCGGGAGAGACCTTTTCGGTCATGTTTTTTTGATAGAGGATTGCCCCGGTGTCTGCATCCATGACCATCGCCACTCCTGACGTGATCTCAGGTTCCCCGGAAGGGGCAGAAGTCGATCCGTCTGTGTTCCGAGTCTCCCCGTGCACCGGAATGCAGAAAACAGAAAGCCCAAGAGCAAGGGCCAAAAGTAAAGTCAGAATTCGTTTCATAATATGCTTCCGTTCTGTAAAAATATACGGCCTCAAACTAATTTTTTACGTTAAATATATTATACAACAATCTTTTGGAAATGTCAAGTGCGTTTTGGGAATATCTCCCCCCCTTCCAATCATAGATTTCATTAGAAATACGATTGGAGGACGCATGGATATGGATGAACTTCGGGAACGGGTCTTGACCCTTGCCGTCTACATTGCGGAAAACGGTGCCACCGTCCGTGATGCCGCAAAACAGTTCGGCGTTTCGAAATCTACGGTACATAAAGACGTAACCTGCCGGCTGAAGGAGTATCACACGGGCCTGTATGAACAGGTTCGGGAGGTCTTGGAGCAAAACAAGTCCGAACGCCATCTCCGGGGCGGATTTGCCACCCGGGAAAAATACCGTCTCATGCAGGAAATTCAGGCAAAGACCTCTTGACAATCCAAAAAAACGATGATATAATAAATAGCGTTGAATCAAAAGCCGTTGGAAAGGGAGGAGGTTGTTGTCCCCATGGACTTTTCTTATTACGACCGGGTCGTAGCACCCATCATTGTGGCATCGCCGGAGCTGGAGCTTCTTTACGTGAATCCGATCGCAAAGCGACAGTTCCCTTTGTTAGCCTCCTCCGCAGGATTGTTTTCCCGGTATAAAAAAGAAGAATTGGAACAGATTTCCCGTTCCATGAGAAAAGGACAACCCTGCCTTCTTTCCTATGACGAGGATTTAAATTTTTTCCTTCTTTTCGACCCCGGATTTTCCGGGGACGGCGAACTGGACCGGGTGCATATTTACGTAGTATCCCACGCTAAAGAGCCCTACGACGTATTCCCCGTCATGACCGACGGGGAGCTGTTGCACTATATGCAACGGGAGATTGCGGATCCGTTAGGCCTGATGCTCCGGCAAATGCAACTTGTAGAATCCTTTGCCCGGGAATCCAAGCCGGAAAAGGTCGTGGCCTCCGTCAAGGCGATTCGAGACAGAATGATGAAAATGACCATATTCTGTGCCCGAATGGACCATTCCTCCGGCTCTCTGCCCCATGCCCGGACCGTCATTGACGCCGTACGGGTTTTGAATATCTGCAACGAAGCCTTCCCGATGATCAAGTGCAAAGGGACCGAGCATTGCTATGTTGCGGTGGAACGGGAAGCTTTGATGCTGATTATTTCCGACGTCTTAGCGTCGCTTGCATTCCGTCAGGACAAGTCCAAAATTTCCGTTTCCATCTCTTTGGAAGAGGGGTCGGTTTTAATTCAGTTCCGTTCCGGTCCCTTGACGATCCCGATCAACGTGCCCTGTGATGAGGATTTTGACGGTATTGACCTCGGAATGTTTTCCGTTCGCCATCGGGTAGAACGGAACGATGGACAAGTCCTGATCCGCCATCGGGCCCACGGAGCCGTTACGGTTACCCTGAAATTTCCCGCAGTGGAGCGAATGATCTTTGACGGGATGGTTCGGGATTCTCAGTCCGCCGGATTCTCCGAAACCGAGGCTTGTATCTTGGAATACCTGCGGTTGATCTCAGCGAAAAATCAAGGCCTTTAACGTGCATCCTTTGGGGGTATCGGAGCACAGTCTGAAGAATAAGAAAAACAACGGTATGGACGCGGCGGCCCAAATCCAAACGGACAACGGTGTGAATATATTTACAATTTTCAGAGGGAGCAAAGCCGCCAAGGACACGATCAGGGGCTTTACGATCCCCTTCCGAACGGGAAAACGGATCGAACAAGTCCGTCGGAGGCATAAGAACGAAAGAACGAAATTGCAGGAGGTCCCGATACAAAAGAGGGCTACGTATCCTGAAATTCCCGTTTTCGGAATGAGAAGCCACGCCCCTGCCGTCTGGAATACCGTCTCGGCTAAATTGATCTTCATGGTAGTCAACTGCCGGTTGTATCCCTTCATGATTCCGTCGATCACTTTGTCTCCGTATAAGACCGGAACCATCGGTGCCAGGCAGGTCAGATAGATTCCGCAGGTGCGGTCGTGATAAATTGCCATGCCCAATTCCTTCCCGAACAGTGCCGCAAAGGTTCCGATAAAGATGGCGTAGGTCATGGTCCATTGCAAGACCGACTGAGTTGTTTTTATGTTGTTTTCCTTGTGTCCGAGAGCGTTCTCTGCCGTGATCTCCGGGACCAAGAGCTTTGACACTACCGCAAGAAACGTTGCGGGAAATATGAGGATCGGAAGTGCCATTCCTTCAAATTTCCCCATTGCCGCCAGAGTTTGCTCGGGCGTCAACCCGGAGGCCTCCAACCCCCGGGGAACCAGAATGTTTTCAATCATTCCGATGCCGGAACGTAAATATCCGCTGAAGGCACAGGGAATTGAAATCCTTATAATTTCAGCAAAGGTTCCTCTGTCCCTTGCCTTCTGAGGCAGATCGATCCTCTTGCTTTTGATTCGGTAAAGGACGTATCCCCATAGGCAGGAGACCGTTTCTCCCACCGCCATCCCTGCCACCATCGCACAGAGGGCCGCGTGGGGGCCGTCATCCAGATATAGGGAGAATAGCAGCACCGTTGCCCCGATCTTCGATAAATCCTCCGTTACTTGTAATACTGTTGAATATGTTGCTTTTCGCAATGACAAGAAGAATCCCTGAAGGCCGTTTGCGGCGGATAAAAACGGAAGGCCGAAGGATAGGATCTTCAGGGGGATTTCCGCTTCCGGGAAGGCGAGCCAACGGACGGCAATGACCCTTGCTCCAAAAAACAGAAGCAGGAATGCCAGGACTCCGAAGGACAAGCCGTAGATCAGACACCGATTCAAGATTCCGTGGATGCTGCGGTCTTTTCGGGCTAAGGCCTCCGAGCATAGATGGGTCGACGCTACGTAGACCCCCGAGGACGCCAGGGTGCAAGCCGGGAAATAGACCGACATGACCAATTGGAACAATCCCATGACCTCCGATCCCACCCGATTGGAGGCGTAGGTTCGGAATAAAACTCCCAGGGTCCCCATGGCCAGAGATACGGCGGAAACCCACAGGGCGTTCTTTACAAAATCTTTTTTAATCAAGTTCACCACCGGAAGAATTTTATGATTCTTCCCGGACAGAATATTCGTCCCACCGGGACAGAAAGGAACATTGCGTGGCCAAGTACACCGTAAAAAAACTGGACGTCTCCCGTCCTGACGTTCAGCAGACGTCGTTTCGTATTCTTTATACTGCCTTTCATACCTCCTCCGACCGACGGGCTGCGGCAGATTCTCTGCCGAAAAAGACAAATATGTTTAAAAAACTGGAACAGACCGAATGTTTCGGCGTCTTTCAAGGGGCGACGCAAGTGGGCTTTGGGATCTTGCGGAATGTGGGAAACGATACCTACCGTATTTCCCACGTCGCCGTAGACCCCCTGTTCCGCCACGACGGAGCCGGAAAAAAGCTGGTCCGTGCTATGCTCCGTTCCGTGGTGCAACGGGGCGGAGGAACGGTGATCCTGCAAACCGACCCCAATAAAAAGCACGAGCGAAAGTGGTTTATGAGCATGGGCTTTGCTCCCGCCAAACGGGGTACGGACGACGGAATCTCCTTAACCCTCACGGTGGACGACCGAATCCGAACGTATCTGAACCTCTGTGAAACCTTGGACCGATACGCAAATTTGGTTTACGGATTTTACGAGGTGGACGAGGACCCCTATTGCGACACCTACCCCGTGGCGTTGGTCCTGATGTGGCCGTACCGTTGTTCCGGGCAGGAGAGGGACGAGGCCTATCACGAGCTCTTGCTTCGGGAAAAGGACCGTTTGAACGAAATTCTTCGATCGGTCTCCAATTATCTCAACGATTTGGGAATACAAAATCTCCCCATGCCTCTTCATCGCCACGACGTGGACGAAAGTCTTACCCGTAAGGCCGCGGCTATGCGGGCCGGCCTCGGCTGGCTTGGCAAAAACGACCGGGTCGTTCACCGTATTTACGGCTCTCAGACCGTCTCGTGCCGTATTTATATTAACGCGGACCTCCCGGTCAATACCCACATCCGCCGCAACCATTGCGGAGACTGCCGTGCCTGTGTGGACGCCTGCCCCGTAAATTGCCTGAAAAACAAAAAATGGTCCACCCGGGTCTCCCGGAAGGAAATCATTGATGAATCCGCCTGTCTGGAATACCGTTCCCGGTCCTACTCCCAGTTGGGACGCTATTCCGAATGTGACCGCTGTGTCCGTTGTTGTCCCGGAAAAAAATAATGAAAGACCCGTCGAAACGACGGGTTTTATATTGACAAAATTTTCGTTCTGTGTTATAATAATTAAAATATTAGCTATAATGTATAAGAGGCACGATTACACATATTTTGCTCCTTCCCCGAATATCTTTCACCGAAGGAGTGGTCGTGTATGAAGCAAAGTTATCCTCCGCGGTCGGAATTGCCCCCCATCGAGCTTGCGGGAAACTCTCGCGTCTTGGTGGGTTGCTGTGACGGAATTTTGGAATATGAGCCCGAAACGGTCAAGGTCCGGGCCGGAAAGAGGCTCGTCCGAATCAACGGCCGCTGCCTCGACCTTTGCAATCTCTCCGAAAACACCGTAGAGATTCGAGGCACGGTGGTTTCCTTGGAATTTGAGGGCTGAGCCATGGTTTTTCTGTGGACTTGGATTCGCTGGCTTTTCGGATATACTTCCGTGGAGATCCGAGGGGCTTACGGGGAAAAATTTGTCACCCTCTGCATGAAGGAAGAAATTGACCTCTGGGAGATTCGCCGGGTATGCCCTGGGATTATCCGAACGAAATTGTTTCTGTTTTCCAAGAAAAAATTGGACCCACTGGCCCGAAAAAGCGGTGTTACCTTGGAATTTGGGCCGGATACGGGATTGCCTGGGACTTTGAAACAGTACCGTTTCCGCCCCGGTCTTTTTCTCGGATTGGCCCTCTATCTGACTTTAATGCTGCTACTCCCCCGATTTGTCTGGTCCGTGGAGATCCCCGGGGCCGACCCGGTTCAAACCCGGCAGATAAAATCGGTTCTTTTGGAGGAAGGCTTTGGCGTCGGCTCCTTTATTCCCTCCGTGGATTATAAAAATCTGCGATACCGACTGATGCTCTCGTGCCCCGACGTTTCCTTCGTTTCCGTAAATATGGAGGGCTGCCGCGGAGTGGTGGAGGCCCGGTTTTCGGAGGATTCTCCCGAGGCCGTAGACGACGGAACTCCCTGTAATATCGTTGCTTCCCGGGACGGCCAAATCATTTCTATGCTGGTGCAGACGGGGATGCGTTACGCCCAAAAAGGGCAGACGGTACAGAAGGGCGACCTTCTTGTGGGTGGAATTATGGACACCCGTTTGGGCTATTACGTGGTCCACGCCAAGGCAAAAATTATGGCACGTACCACCGACGTTCAACAGGAAACGGTCTGTCTGACCCAAACCGTGACCGAGCCCACCGGCCGATACCGCATCAAGTGGGAATGGAGCTTTTTCGGGAAAAAAATTGATGGGTCCCCGTGGTTTTCCTGCCCGTACGGCCAATACGATACCGTGACCCAGACCAAGCACCTTTCCTTGGGAGAGGATTCGGCCGTCCCCATCGTTTTGACCGAAACTTATTATTACGAGACCGTCTCTTACGATGTGGAAATTTCTCCGGAAGAAGCGGAAGCCCTTGCCCGTAGCCGTCTCGACGAAGGGGACCGCCTTCGGTTTTGCGGCGTGGAGGTGGAGTCTCTGGACGAAACCGTCACCCGCACCCACGACGCCGTCACCGTCACCCGGACGCGAAGTATCATTGTTGACATTTGCGAAGATAAAGCATTTTACTTTGAAGATTAAAGGAAAAAAAGACCGTGGAAGAAATTTTAACCTTTGAATCCCTTGACATCCTCTCCAATTTGTTCGGACACTTGGATGAAAACATCCGCCGGATCGAAACGGAATTGAAGGTCTCCGTGACCAACCGAGGGGAAGAATTGAAGATCTCCGGCGACGCGGAACAGGTTGCTAATGCGAAAAAAGTGATCGAGCTTCTGGCCGCCCTAGCCCGGAAGGGGGAACTCATCGACGCCCAGACCGTGGCGTATTTTATCCTTTCCTTGCGGGAGGGGCGGGAGGAATCCCTGTCCGATTTGGGCGGGGACTGTATCTGTATTACGTCCCGGGGCAAACCGATAAAGCCCAAAACCTTGGGCCAGAAGGAATATATCTCCGCCATTCAATCCCATACCGTCACCCTCGGCGTGGGACCTGCCGGCACGGGGAAGACCTACCTGGCCGTGGCCATGGCGGTTACCGCCCTTCGGAACAAACAGATCGATCGGATCGTTCTCACCCGTCCCGCCGTGGAAGCAGGGGAGAAGCTGGGCTTTCTGCCCGGGGATCTCCAGGATAAGGTGGACCCCTATCTTCGGCCCCTGCACGACGCCCTCTTTGATTTTTTGGGCGTGGAAACCTACCGCAATTACCTGGAGAAAAATATTATTGAAGTCGCTCCCCTTGCCTATATGCGAGGCCGGACCTTGGACGATTCCTTTATCATTTTGGACGAGGCCCAGAACACCACCTGCGGGCAGATGAAAATGTTTCTGACCCGTCTCGGATTTCGTTCCAAAATTGTGATTACGGGGGATATTACCCAAATTGACCTCCCCGACGGGAAGCAAAGCGGTTTGAAGCAGGCTATGAAGGTTTTGGAAAATATCGACGATATTTCCATCCAAAAGCTGTCTGCAAAGGACGTGGTCCGTCACGCATTGGTCCAAAAGATCATCCGTGCCTATGACGTATATTCCGAGAACCAGCAATCCCGTCCGGACAACCTCCGGAAGAAATGAGCGAAGCTATGAGTAACTGTTACGTGAGCATCACCAATCAGCAACGGAAGGAACGGACGCCGAAAGCATTAAAGGATCTCATTCGTGCCACGGTCAATGCCGTTTTGGAATACGAGGGCGTCACGGCGGAATGTGAAATGTCGGTGCTTTTGGTGGATGATAAGGCAATCCGGGAATTAAACCGGCAATTCCGGGATATGGACCGCCCCACGGACGTCCTTTCCTTTCCTTCAGGAGAATACCCCCTGGCAGATGAATATCCTTCGGCAGAGAATGGAACCCCTTTAGAGAATTATTCTTCGGCAGAGAATGAAGTCGGATCGTAGCCATGTCGTTCTGTGAGCCAAGGAGTTGGTGAGTTTAATTGTCTTCCTAAGACCGCTTGGCCTCCGACTTTTTCCTTTCCTTCAGGAGAATACCCCCTGGCAGATGAATATCCTTCGGCAGAGAATGGAACCCCTTTAGAGAATTATTCTTCGGCAGAGAATG
>JAZTWH010000039.1:0-9347 GCA_045635765.1 Eubacteriales bacterium
GAAAACCCCTCCCCCAACCCCCCCCCCCCCCCCGCCCCTTCGGCCCCCAAAGACTGCTTTTGCCGCAGGCAAACCGCAGTCCCCCCAACGGGACCGGGCCCAAAGACCGTGTTTGCGAAGGCAAAACGCCTTCCCCGCGAAGGGTGTTTTTGCGAAGGCAAAACGCCTTCCCAGCGAAGGGTGTTTTTGCGAAGGCAAAACGCAGTTTTCCCCGTAAAATCATTCCTTGGAAAGGAATAACGTATGATTATTTTAGACAACTACCGCGTAAAATTGATGGAAATTGAGGACCGCATCAAGGAACTGGCCAGTGCCATGCGTATTGAGCAGGTGAAGCAGTCCCTTGGGGAGTATGAGAAGATTACGGCCGACCCCGATTTCTGGAACGATATGGAAAAATCCCAAAAGATTCTGGTGGAGCAGAAGCGTCAGCAGGGGATTTTGGGGGCCTATCAGGCCGTGGTCTCCAAGCACGAGGACGCCGTCACGCTGGTGGAATTGGCCATGGAGGAATCGGACGAGGAAACGGAGCAAGAAATCGTCTCCATGACCGACGACCTGGAAAAAACCATCGAACGCCTGACCATGGACACTCTGTTGGACGGAGAATACGATAAATCCAACGCCATTCTGACCTTCCATGCCGGAGCCGGCGGAACGGAGGCCCAGGACTGGGCTCTGATGCTCTTTCGGATGTATTCCCGGTACGGGGAGCAAAACGGCTTTAAGGTCAAATGCGTAGATATGCTGGACGGAGACGAAGCGGGCATTAAGTCGGCGGTGCTGGTGCTGGAGGGCCCCAACGCCTACGGCTACATGAAGTCCGAATCGGGCGTCCACCGGCTGGTCCGGGTCTCGCCCTTTGACGCCTCCGGCCGACGGCAGACTTCCTTTGCCTCGGTGGAGGTCATGCCCGAAATTGAGGACGACAAGTCCATCGAGATTCGGGAAGAGGACCTGGAGATTGAGTGTCACCGGGCTTCCGGGGCCGGCGGTCAGCACGTAAATAAGACCGACTCCGCCGTCCGCATCAAGCACATCCCCACGGGCATCGTCACCGGCTGTCAGACCGAGCGTTCCCAAAAGCAAAACCGGGAAATGGCCCTGAAGATGCTGAAATCCAAGTTGCTTGAAATCAAGGAACGGGAGCATCTGGAAAAAATCGAGGACATCAAGGGCGTCCAGATGGACAACGGCTGGGGCTCCCAGATTCGGTCCTACGTCTTTATGCCCTACACCCTGGTCAAGGACCATCGGACCAACTTTGAAATGGGCAACGTCAACGCCGTTATGGACGGCGACCTGGAGGGCTTCATCAACGCCTACCTCAAACATCTCAAAAGCGGAGCCTCCAGCTCGGATGGTTGATTTCCTGCCCCCTCCCGCCCATTCCCCTCCCCGGGGAGCCACAAAAAAACAAGACACTTTCCATTGGAAGGTGTCTTTTTTTTCGCATATTTTTTGATTTCCGGCACAAAATAAAACAATCTTAAAGGAGAAAGAAGATATGCGGAAAATGAGTGGCCTTTTGGTTGTGCTGGGGTCCGTAATGGGGGCCGTGGGCGTGGGATGCGTCTATCTGGGAGTCTCCGACCGGATGATGAAACTTATTTTAGGACGAAAAAATCCCAAAAACATGGAACGGGGGGCCCGGCTGGTCTCCGGGTCCAATATGTTCTCCGAGTATGCCCAGGAGATTTCCGTGGCTTCCACCACCCTGGAGGAGGGGGGAGGCTTCCAGGAGGTCTCGGTCCTTGGGGGAGACGGGGTCCGGCTGGTGGGCCATTGGCATCCCCATCCCAATCCCCAACGGGTCATCATCGCCATGCACGGATGGCGGTCCACCTGGTCCCGGGATTTTGGATTTATTGCGGATTTTTGGTTCCAAAACCGATGCAGCGTCCTGTTTGCGGAGCAACGGGGCCAAAGCAACAGCGGCGGCAAATATATGGGCTTTGGAATGTTGGAACGGCACGACTGCCTGCGATGGATTGATTGGGTCGAAAAAAAGACGGGAGGAGAACTCCCCCTGTACTTGTGGGGAATCTCCATGGGTGCGTCCACGGTGCTGATGGCCTCAGGGCTGAACCCGCCTCCCTCGGTCCACGGCATCATCGCCGACTGCGGATTTACCTCGCCCCACGCCATCTGGAAGCACGTGACCGAAAAAAATCTCCACCTTCCTTACTTGGTCCAGGGGGTGCTGGCCAACCAATGGTGCCGCCGCCGTCTCCGGGTGGGCTCCAAGGAATGTTCCGCCTGCGATGCCCTGAAGGGCACCTCCGTCCCCGTCTTGTTCATCCACGGAACGGAGGATAAGTTCGTTCCCGTGGAAATGACCTACGAAAACTACAAGGCCTGTGCCTCCCCTAAGCGGCTTTTCATCGTCCCCGGGGCCCAGCACGGCATGAGCTACCACATCGACCGGCCCGGCTACCAAAAGGCCGTCCGGGACTTCTGGACCGACTTCGACCCGTCCCCGCCCCCGGTAAATGGCAAGCCCTCGCCGGACCAGTCCCCCTCGGCACCGCCGTCCCAGTCTCCGCCGGCGAACGCCCCGCTTCCGGCGGATAATTTCTGCCCGACCCCGGCGAATGGGAAACTTCCGGCGGATAATTTCTGCCCGACCCCAGCGAATGGCAAGCCTTCGGCAGAGGGCGGAAAATTTCCGGGGGACGGGGTGTAAAATGGGGCGGGGCTGGATATACTAAGGGCAACAAATGAACCGGGAGGATTTGAGATGCAAAAGAAATTGATGACCTTCGTGCTGGCCTTTGCCCTGTCCCTGGGGTTGTTTGCCGGATGCTCGGGACGCCGGAGCAGTGCGGATGTGCATGTTTTTTACTACACCTACAGCGACACCTATATTTCCACCGTCCGGGCGGCCTTGGACCAACGGCTGAACGGGGCGGGAATTTCCTATCAGGATTACGACGCCAACAACAGTCAGACCACCCAGACCGAGCAGATTCAGACGGCGGTGACCAAGGGTGCCAAGCTTTTGGTGGTCAATATCGTGACCACCGGGTCGGACGATGCGGCGTCCGGGATTGTCTCCTTGGCCCGGTCCGCGGGGATTCCGGTGATTTTCTTCAACCGGGAGGTCTCCGACGGGGTGGTGAACAGCTATGATAAGTGTATTTTCGTAGGCACCGACGCCGCCGAGGCAGGAGAATTGCAGGGAGACATGATTGGGGACTACCTGCTGCAGAATTACCAAGCCACCGACCTGAACGGGGACGGGACCATTTCTTATGTCATGTTCATGGGAGAAAAGGGGAACAACGAGGCCATTTATCGGACCCGTTATTCGGTGGAGAACGCCAACAAAAAGCTGACCGACGCCGGGAAGCCGGAGCTGAAGTTTTACGATTCCTCCAACCCCGACCGTTTTCTTTTGGACAAGGACGGCAAGTGGTCTGCCCAGGCGGCCAACGAATATATGACCACCGCCCTGACCACCTACAACCGGGCCAACGGAAATATGATTGAGCTGGTCATCTGCAACAACGACAACATGGCCGAGGGTGCCATCACCGCCTTGCAGGCTGCCGGCTTCAACACGGGGTCCCCGGGAAGTCCCGTCATCCCCGTCTTTGGGGTAGACGCCATCGACGCCGCCAAGTCCCTCATCCGGGCCGGAAAAATGGCCGGCACCGTGACCCAGGACGGTCCGAAAATGGCCCAATGCCTCCAACAGACCGTAGAAAACGCCCTAGCGAGTACCGACCTGTTGAAAAACCTGGGAGACTACGCCATAGACGAAGGCGTAGCAAAGGTCCGCATCCCCTACGGCATCTACACGGGGAAGGAAGCCCAATGACATTCCCCGCTTTTGCGGGGAGAAGCCAAGGATATTTCCCGCTTTTGCGGGGAGAACCCCAAGGACTGTCCCCGCTTTTGCGGGGTGCACGCCCGAGAACTCCGAGGCCCCATATTTTGACGGGGAGGAATTCCGATGGATGATATTTTGTTGACCATGACCGACATTTGCAAGTCCTTTCCGGGGGTGAAGGCCTTGGACAAGGCCCAATTCACCCTGAAGGGGGGGTCCATTCACGCCTTGATGGGGGAAAACGGGGCCGGGAAATCCACCCTGATGAAGTGCTTGTTCGGGATTTACGGCACGGACGGGGGCGAAATTCGGCTCCGGGGGGAACGGGTGGAATTTAAGAATTCCAAGGACGCCCTGGTCCACGGGGTGGCCATGGTCCACCAGGAGTTGAATCAAGCCCTGAAGCGGACGGTCTCGGACAACCTGTGGCTGGGCCGGTACCCCACTCGGTTTGGAATCGTGGACGAAGGGAAAATGAGACGGGACACCAAAGCCCTTTTCCAACGGCTGGGCCTTTCGGTGGACCCCGACGCCGTCATGGGGGACCTTTCGGTCTCCCGGCGTCAGATGGTGGAGATTGCCAAGGCCGTCAGTTATGACGCCAAAGTCCTGGTCTTCGACGAACCCACCTCTTCCTTGACCGATCAGGAGGCGGAGCAGTTGTTCCGAATCCTGAGGCAATTAAAGGACCAAGGGTGCGGAATCGTTTATATTTCCCACAAAATGGAAGAAATTCTGCGAGTCTGCGACCAAGTGACGGTCATGCGGGACGGACGGACCGTAGCCACCCACCGGGCCCGGGATTTGACGGTGGAAAAAATCATCCGCCTGATGGTGGGCCGGGACCTGACCCAGCGGTTCCCCCCAAAAAGCAACCGGCCGGGGGAACGGGTCCTTCAGGTCCGGGGACTGACGGGGCTGTATTCTCCCCTCAAGGAGATTTCCTTCGACTTGCGAGAGGGAGAAATTTTGGGCATTGCGGGGCTGGACGGCTCCGGCCGGACGGAGGTTTTGGAGTCTCTGTTCGGGTTGTCCGCCCGCAAAAAAGGGGAAATTCTTTGGAAGGGAAAGCCCATCTTCAACCGCACTCCCCGGGAGGCCATCCGCAACGGATTCGTGCTTCTCACCGAGGAACGGCGGGCCACGGGGATTTTTAGCATCCGGGATATTTTGGAAAATACCGTCATCTCCAATCTCCCCGCCTACGGACGCTACGGCCTTTTGAAGGGGGCCTCCATGAAGGGAGACACCGACCGGATGATTCGCACCCTGCGGGTCAAGACCCCGTCCCGAAAAACGGCCATCGGCACCCTCTCCGGAGGGAATCAGCAAAAGGTCATCCTGGGCCGCTGGCTTCTGACCGAGCCCCAGATTTTGCTCCTGGACGAGCCCACCCGGGGCATTGATGTGGGGGCCAAGTACGAAATTTATCAACTCATCCTGGACCTTGCCGCCAAGGGCCGGTCGGTCCTTTTGGTTTCGGGCGAAATGCCCGAGCTGCTGGGCCTTTGCGACCGGATTTTGGTCCTGTCCGCAGGCCGGGTCGCCGGGGAAGTCTCCGGCCCCGCCGCCACCCAGGAGCAAATCATGACCCTCGCCGCCAAGCACCTCTAATCGGTCCCCCTCCCTTCCCCGGGAGGGAAGGGAGGGGGACTTGGGGCCTTTGGAGTTTTCTCCATATTTTATGATTGAATTAGGGAAGAACCATGAAAAACAAAAAGACTTTTTTAGGCAACTGGCAGGGATTGTCCAAGGAGGACCGCCGGCAAAAGGGAAAGGAGCTTCTGCTGGACAATTCCCTGTATCTGTTTCTCCTTGCGGCCATCGTGGCCATCGTGATTTACGACCCGCGGTTTTTGTCGGTGCCGTCTCTGGTGAATATTCTTTCTCTTTCGGCGGCCAATCTGCCCATCGCCTTGGGCATCGCGGGGTGCATTATCCTGACGGGGACCGACCTATCCGCCGGACGGGTAGTGGGGCTGGTGGCCTGCGTTTCCGCGTCCCTGCTGCAAATGACCGGGTATCCCAATAAAATGTTCCCCAACCTTCCCACGCTGCCTCTGTGGGCGGTGCTGGGAATCGTTCTTCTGATGGGGGCTGTCGTGGGGCTGGTCAACGGGTTTTGCGTTGCAAAATTCAAGCTCCATCCCTTCATCGTCACCCTGGCCACCCAGTTAATTCTCTTCGGTATTCTCTTGATGTACCTGATGAACGGGAACAACAACGGCCAATCCCTGTCGGGGCTGGACCCCTTCTACACGGAGTTTATCACCGGCAGTATTCTCAAAATCGGCTCTACCGCCATCCCCAATTACGTGTTCTATTCCATCGGTATCACGGCCCTTTTGTGGTTCGTGTGGAACAAGACGGCCTTCGGCAAAAATATGTTCGCCGTGGGGTCCAACCAGGAGGCCGCCCGGGTCTCGGGCGTCAACGTCACCGCCACCATCATCGGCGTTTTTGCCCTTGCGGGGGTCCTGTACGGGGTGACCGGCTTTATCGAGGCCGCCCGCATCGGCTCCAACAGTGCCGCCACGGGACTGAATTACGAGCTGGACGCCATCGCCGCCTGCGTCATCGGAGGGGTCTCCTTCGTGGGCGGCATCGGCAAAATCCGAGGCGTCATTCTGGGGGTGGTCCTGCTCCGAATCATCTTCGTGGGCTTGACCTTCCTGAGCATCGATTCCAACCTCCAATACGTCATCAAAGGCCTCATCATCCTGGTGGCCTGTGCCCTGGATATGCGAAAATACCTGGTCCGCAAATAATCCCTCCCCCGAGGCCCTTGCCGGGAGAAAAAAAGGCTCAAGGATTTCCAAATCCTTGAGCCGGTTTTTAATTTCAGCAATTCCCAAATCAGACCTTGGGAGTAACAGGAGAAGCCCAAGGCGTTGAGGGGAACTCCTTCCGCCGCCCTCGACTACCGCTGCCCTCGACCACCGCCGCCCTCGGTTTTCTCCGATTCCTGGGGCTTGGCCACTTCGGCTTTTGCCGAGTCTCGGTCTCCGCCCCGGTCCGCAGGGCACGGGGATTCAGATGTTGTGGGTCATCCAAACCCGGCCCTCCAGGGTCTTCCATTGGAATTCTCCCTGCTCCAGGGTCATGTATCCCCGGACCGAGTCTTCCTTGGGAAGAGAGACGGAGCCGGGATTGACGTAAAGCCAGTCCCCGTGGTCCCGGCAGGCGGGCACGTGGGTGTGACCGTTGAGAAGGATGCTCCCCTTGGGGAAAGGCGGGGGATTCTCCTCTCCGTGATGATGGCCGTGGGTGGCGTAGATCATCCGCCCCGCCTCGTGCAATAGCATACAATCGGCCAAAACAGGGAACTGCAGGACCATCTGATCCACTTCCGCTTCACAGTTTCCCCTCACGCAGAACAACCTTTCCTTGCGTTCGTTCAAAAGGGAAATGACCTCCTTGGGGCCGTACCCCTCCGGCAGATCGTTCCGGGGCCCGTGATACAACAGATCCCCCAACAACAAAAGCCCGTCGGCCCCTTCCCGGTCCAGGGCCGAAAGCAACGCCCGGCAATAGACGGCCGAGCCATGAATATCCGATGCGATCATCCATTTCATTTCTTCCATCTCCCAAAATAAACCGCCGGCTTCCCCCAAAGGGAAACGCCCCCAAAGGGAAACGCCCCCAAAAAGAAAACTTGCCCAAGGGGCTTTCTCCAAGAGAAAATTTTCTCCACCAAAAAAATCTTTCTTCAAAGGGGCGGAACGAGGTCTGCCGGAAGGTTTAAAGAATCTTGCCCGCCAAGGGGCCCGCAATTTTCTTCATGCTACCATAAAAATAAGTCAAAACCGTTACAAAGGGGGAATTTATGTTTTTTTAATAAAAAATTCACAATACCCCCTTGCAAAATCCCAAAAATTGTGCTATAATGAATACCGAATTCAATACAGGGGTATAGCTCAGCCGGTAGAGCAGCGGTCTCCAAAACCGCGTGTCCTGGGTTCGATCCCTAGTGCCCCTGCCAGAAAAAGCGATGAAATCAACGATTTCATCGCTTTCTTTTTTTTCCTTGACAAATGTTTTCCTCTTTTTTCCTTACTTTTCCGCCCCTTTCGGACCAAACATTTGTCAAAACATTTGTCAAAATGGGAGATTCCTTTGAAAAATTATGGGGTTTGATTAATAATAGTTCTATTTTGGAGAGTATATTATTTAGGATTAAGAATAGTATTTGTAGTTAATAATCATTTCTTGAATTCATTGTTTTCTATGTTTGTTCTTTAATATAAATTTAGCTTCGTATATCCCCTACTATAATGTAAGATCCGCTCTTTTTCAATTATATTATGATTGCTTCCCGACTTTTTTGTTTGTATTTTCTTGTGTGACTCTCCTCTTAATGCTAAAAGCGATTCTCGTAAAAACGAGAATCGCTTTTGTTTGTACATTGCATTGTTTTTAATTTAATGATAATTGACATGCGTACTTGTATTGGATGATATCGTTTGATGCAGTTTCGGTATATGCTGCTTCCCGATGCATTGATTCAACAATATTCTCTTTTGAAGCATCTCCGAATGCTTCTATAATCTTATCCAATACATTTATATCTTCTTCACTTAAATGTGGGTAATCTTTGTCCGGCGTAGATATAAAATGGTATCCAGATCCTTCGACAAACTCTACTTCTTCATAAAGTACGCCTTTTAGATCGATAATCAAATCATATTGGAGCGGAACTGCCCCCATAGGCAATGCCTTGTACACCATTCCAGTCATTGAATGACCATGTCTCTTATATGATAATGCATCTGCATACCAAAGCATTTTCATAAGTTTTACTTTATATAAAGCTTTGATATTCATGGAATTTGCAAAATATCTAATTGCTTCTACAACTTTGTCCAAATTGAGTCTGGTGTTTCCGCAACATTCGGAAGAATTCTCATATTTCACATATTGGGCTTGAATTGTTTTTCTCAGATACTCGTCTTGTTTAATTTCATAAAGTTGTTTTGCTGCATCTAAATACTTCGAATAAGTCGATGATGAGAATCTAGTTTCGCTTTTCTTAAGCAAGCTTATATACCATTCGGGATCTTCATCAAGTTTTCTAAGAATGGTGTCATGTGCATTATCCTGAATTTGGTGACTCTCATATCTGGTAATTGTTTTTTCTCCCCAACCTAAGAGGATGGCGAGATCAGATTGAGATATCCCGTACTTTTGACGGATGTTTTCTATCTCCTCCGAAGTTAGCAATCCTACCTTCTTTCGATATGCATTTTTCAAGGCAATATCATTGGTTGAAATCATAACGTCTGACGATACATATTCATCCGTTTTGTTGCAATATTCATATATTACATCATACTCAATTTCCTGTCCTTTAAATACATTCTTCTCTTTTAAACGTACATATAAAACTTCGTGCTCCTCCATGCAGCATAAACATAACTTGCATTCTTTTCTTATAATCTCCATATAATATCCTCCTTATTTTTTACAGTAAGGAAAAATTTCTTCATTAAAAGGTTTCATTGCATAATGGAAT
>JAZTWH010000040.1:0-18188 GCA_045635765.1 Eubacteriales bacterium
GCATGGAGAAATCCTGGGCCAGACGGACCATGGCGTCGTAGACCGACGTATCTCCGTGGGGGTGGTATTTCCCCAAAACGTCACCCACGCAGGAGGCGGATTTCTTAAAAGGCTTGTCGGAGGTCAGTCCGCTTTCGTACATGGTGTACAGAATCCGGCGGTGCACCGGCTTCAAACCGTCCCGAACGTCGGGCAGGGCTCTGCCCACGATGACCGACATGGCGTATTCGATATAGGATTTTTCCATTTCCTCCACCAGACGGCTTTCGGTGATCACCTGGTTGGGGAAAAGAATATCTTCCGGCTTATAACTTCTATTGTGAGCCATTTTTCTGTTCTCCTACTGTTAGAAATCAAGGTTGACGGCGTACTGGGCGTGTTTCTCGATCCATTCCTTCCGGGGCTCCACCTGCTCGCCCATGAGAACGGAGAATACTTCGTCGGCCCGAACGGCATCGTCCAGAGTGATCCGACGCAGGGAACGCTGTTCCGGGTCCATGGTGGTATCCCACAGCTCGTGGGCGTCCATTTCACCCAGACCCTTGAACCGGGAAATCTCGATTTTGGCGTTGGGGTTATCCTCCCTCATTTCGGAAGAGACCCGATCCCGTTCCTCATCGGAATAGGCCACCCGAACGGTCTTCCCCCGGGTAATCTTATACAGAGGGGGAACGGCGGAATAGACGTGGCCGTTTTCAATCAACGGACGCATATAGCGGAAGAAGAAGGTCAGAAGCAGGGTACGGATGTGGGATCCGTCCACGTCGGCATCGGCCATGATGATGACCTTGTGATAGCGGAGCTTCTCCAAATTAAAGGTCTCTCCGATTCCCGCCCCCAGGGCGATGATCAGAGGTGAAAGCTTGTCGTTGCCGTAGATTTTGTCTACCCGGACCTTTTCCACGTTGAGCATTTTGCCCCACATGGCAAGGATGGCCTGGAACCGGGAATCTCTGCCCTGGATGGCCGACCCGGCGGCAGAGTCTCCTTCTACGATATAAATTTCACACAGGGACGGGTCCTTTTCGTTGCAGTCCTGCAGCTTGTCGGGCATCTGGCCCGACTCCAGCCCCGTTTTGCGACGGACGTTTTCCCGGGCCTTCCGGGCGGCTTCCCGGGCGTTTTGTGCGTTCATGGCCTTGTCGATGATGGTCCGGGCCACGGAGGGATTCTCCTCCAAAAAGTCGGTCATCTTCTGCATCATCATCTGATAGACCACTTGACGCATCTCACTGTTGCCCAGCTTGGTCTTGGTCTGACCTTCAAACTGAGCCTCGGTCAGCTTGACCGAGATGACGGCGGTCAGACCCTCTCGGACGTCTTCCCCTTCCAACAGCTGATTGCCCTCCTTAATCATCTTCCGGGACAGGGCGTAATTGTTCAGAACCTTGGTCAGGGCCGTCTTGAATCCCACCTCGTGCATCCCGCCTTCGGTGGTGTTGATGTTGTTGGCAAAGGAAAGAATCAACGGTGCGTAGGAGTCGGTGTACTGCAAGGCCACCTCCGCCGCGTTGTTCTCGTTGGACACGGAAATGTGAATCACATCGTGAAGCCCTTCGCTCTTCCGCTGGCCGTTGAGGTATTCCACGAAGGAACGGACGCCCCCCTCGTACTGCAGGTCGGTGACCAGGGGCGATTCCTTCCGTTCGTCGGTGAAAACAATGTGAATCCCGCCGTTCAAGAAGGCCTGCTCCCGCAGACGCTTCAGCAAGACCTCGTATTCATACTCCAAGGTCTCGAAAATCTCATCGTCCGCAAGGAAGGTGACCTCCGTCCCCGTCCGGTCGGTCTCTCCTACCACCTGGACCGGTGCTTCGGGCTTCCCTCGGTTGTACCGCTGGAAATGAACCTTCTTGCCGTCGTGGACCCGGACCTCCATCCATTGGGACAGGGCGTTCACCACCGACGCACCCACCCCGTGGAGTCCGCCGGAAACCTTATATCCTTCTCCCCCGAACTTTCCGCCGGCGTGGAGAATGGTGTAGACCACTTCCAGGGTCGAAATCCCCATCTTCGGGTGAACCCCCGTAGGCACGCCCCGGCCGTCGTCCCGGACCCGGATAATGTTCCCGGGCAGAATGTTGACGTGAATGTGTTTGCAGTACCCCGCCAGGGCTTCGTCAATGGCGTTGTCCACGATTTCGTACACCAGATGGTGCAACCCCTGAATGGACGTGGAGCCGATGTACATCCCCGGACGCTTCCGGACGGCCTCTAACCCTTCCAGGACCTGAATCTGAGTTTCGTCGTACTTTGCCCCTGTGACAGGTACGTTGTTGGTCAGTTCACTCATAATAATTCCTTTCCATTATATATATGTCTGTCTTTTTTTAAATCATCGAAGCCTCGGCCCACGCCTCAAGCCCCTATCCGCCCCGGTTCTGCACCCCGGTCTGCATTTGGTTTTATGTCCCAGTCTGCGTTTGGTTTTATATCCCGGTCTGTGTTTTTATTTCTCGCTCCGTTTTTGCAGGGTGGCGGAGGAGAGTTGGGAGAGGTAGACCCGGGGTCTGCCCCCTTCGTTGCAAACGAGGAAGGATTTGGGAAGCTCGAAGCCGGCGGAAACCACTTGGCCCCGCTCCTCGGCCTTTGCCAAAAATTCCCGGGTCCTGGGCCCGTAGGTGGTCTTATCCAGGTCGAAAATCCCCACGATGGTGTCGGTGCTAATCAAATAGCCCGCCCCAATGTGGAGCATCTGTCCCCCCTTCACCGTGGTCCCCTTTTCTCAAAGAGAGAACCTTGGGACGGAGTTTTAAAATGTTGAGGCGTTGCATGGGAAAAACTTTGGCTCCTTATCATAGGACCTGGCCTCCTTGGATGCGGAATATCTTGGCGTCGGCGAAGTCTCCCGTATCCTCACAGCAGGACAGGATAACCTGTCTGCCTCGAATCCGTTGGATGATGTAGCTTCTGCGGTAGGGGTCCAATTCGGAGAAAACGTCGTCGAAGAGCATGATGGGAAATTCTCCCGTTTCTTCGCGGAGCATATCGGCTTCGCCCATCTTCAGGGCCATGACCGCCGACCGTTGCTGGCCCTGAGAGGCGTAGACCTTGGCGTTTTCTCCGTTGACGTAAATTTCAAAGTCGTCCCGGTGGACCCCCGTGGAGGTATGGCCCGATAAGACGTCCTTTTCCCGGGTGACTTTCAGAGCGTAGAAGAATTTATCCTCCAAATCCTCCAAATCCCGGACCGGCATGGGACAGACGGTCTTATATAATAGGTCTAACCGTTCCTTTCCGCCGGAAATCTCGTCCATGACCCGTTGGGCAAAGGGAGCCATCCGGGTCAGGTATTCGTATCTTCTTTGGGCAATTTTCGCCGAAAGGGAGGCAATTCTTTCGTCCCACAGGTCCAAGGCCGATTTGGCGTCGATTCTTTGGCGGTATTGCTTGAGCAGAGCATTTCTCTGCTGATGGACCCGGTTGTATTCATTTAAGACCGTCAGCATGGACGGGTCGGTCTGACATAGGGCCAGGTCCAAAAATTTGCGTCTTAATTCGGGCGAACCCTTCACCAAGGACAAATGGTCCGGAAAGAAGAGAACGGCGGGAAATTGACCCACAATTTCCTTTGGACGGACGGCCACGTTATTGAGAAAGAGGTCTCGGCCCTTGTCGTCGTAAAATTTCATGACGGGGCGGTGGGTTCTGCCGTTCTTTTCGTATTCTCCGTAAATGGCGGCCCGGTGCTCTCCGATTCGCAAAAAGGCCTTATCGTCGGTGACCCGGAAGGATTTACAGGCCGAAAAGAGCCACAAGGCCTCAATGACGTTGGTCTTTCCCTGGGCATTGTCTCCCAGCAAAATATTCACACCGGAATCAAAGGCAAATTCCTGCATTTCAAAATTCCGGAAATTTTGTAACTGTATCCGCGTTACCTTCACGCCGTCGCTCCTTTCTTTCGGGAGTTTTTATCAGAATTTAGGATTTCAGATGCATGGGAGAGAGGAGGAAAATAAACCGTTCTCCCTCGGTGGGGGTGACCTTCATCAAGCTGTTGGGCTTGTTCAGGCCAATCATAATCTCTTCACATTCGGCGGCGGCCAGAATCTCCAAAATATACTTATTGTTAAAGCCAATCTCCAGGTTGGGTCCGTCGATAGAGGCCTTGATTTGGTCGGTCAAGGTGTTTCCCGTGGACGAACGGCAGGAGGTGACGATGGAATCGAATTCAAAGGAAAAGCGGACGGGAATCCGAATCTTTTCATTGTTCAACAAAATGGAAGCCCGTTCCATGGCCCGTTTCAGGCCTTCTATCTTCAGGGTTGCCACGGTTCTGAATTCGTTGGGGAGAATCCGTTCATAATCCAGGAAATCTCCGTGCAAAAGTCGGGAGATTACCACGGTATTTTTCAATTCAAACAAAATCTGCCGTTCCGCCAAGGAAATACGGACCATATCGTCTCCGTCTCCCTTCAGCATCCGGGTCAGCTCGGTGACGGTCTTGCCGGGTACCACGAATCGGAAGGGTTCCCCGTCGTACACATAAGGCTCCTTACGGATGGCCAGCTTATACTGATTGGTGGCCACCAATTGCAATTCTCCCGGCTCCACCCGAAACTGGGTTCCCTGGAGAATGGGGGTGGCGTTGTTTTCCGACACGGCGAACAAGGTCTGTCGCAGCATGGAATACAGCATCCCCTCCTTTACCTCAATGGTCTTATCCTCCTGAACCATGGGAAGAATGGGAAATCCGGCGGCGTCGATACATCCGATGACGAACCGGGCGGATGCACAGGACACCGTCAGGTTCAGATGCTCGTCCATCTTAAAGGAAACGGTATCGTTATCCATGGCCCGCAAAATATCCCCGAACATCTTGGCGTTGACCACGAAGGTTCCTCCCTTGGTCACTTCCGCCGGGACTTCCGTCTCGATTCCCAAAGAAAGGTCGTAGGCAATCAGCTTCATCCGGCCTTCCTCGTAACATTCCACCAAAATTCCCTCCATGACGGGGGAAGTGGCTTTGGGAAGGACGGCCCGGGAGACGGTGTTCACCGCTTCCAGTAACAAATTCTTTTCACAGGCAAAAATCATAACGGTTCCATTCCTTTCGGATGTTCTTTCTTTATTAAGACAGTAAGTAATAATTATGTAGTAATAGTAGTAGGGGCTGTGGATTCTGTGGAAAGGGAGAATTTGGGTGAATAATTTGGGAAAAATTACGCCCGGGTAGGGTGTGGACAGCGTTTGGACAAGGGTGGACAATTTTTTTGGGGCGTAGGGTGGTGTGGGAAGTGTGGAAAGAACCGAAGAATTTCTCATAACTTTGTGGAAAACTTTCAATGTTCCACAAGAACCTTTCCACAGACGGTGGAAAAAATTATTTTTCCCGGATATTTTTGATAAGGTTGTCGATGCGAAGCTTGAGATTGGAATTGACGGTAATCTTATATTCCACCCGTTCGATGGCGTGGTGAACGGTGGAGTGGTCCCGGTTGCCGAACTGTTTGCCGATTTCGGGAAGGGACATGGGAGTGATTTCCCGCATGATGTACATGGCGATTTGGCGGGCATTGGTGATTTTCTCAATCCGCCGAGAGGAACACATTTCGTCGATGGTCACGTCGTATTCCCGGGATACCTCCAAAAGGATTTTATCAATCACCACGGGCAAGGGCTGATTTTCGTTGGTAATATCCCGGATGGCCGACTGGGCAATGGCCATGTTGGGGGTGGATTGGGAAATGAGCCGGTAGGCCATCATCTTTTTCAGCACGCCTTCAATCTGGCGGATGTTGCTCTTGATGTGCTGGGCCACGAATTCCACCACGTCGTCGGTCAGGTCCATGCCGTAGAACCGGCACCGCTGGCGGATAATGGCCGCCTTCAGTTCGTAGTCGGGCTGGCCCACCGAAACGATGACTCCCGATTCAAACCGGGACCGCAGACGGTCGGTCAGCAGTTGGATGTCCCGGGGAGGACGGTCGGAGACCAGGATAATCTGCTTATTTTCCCCGTAAAGGGACTCAAAGGTATGGAAAAATTCCGTTTGGGTGGATTCCTTGCCCCCAATGAACTGAACGTCGTCCATCATCAGCAGGTCCACCGTCCGGTATTTGTTTTTAAATTCCGCCTGGGAATTGTTCCGGACCGCTTCGATAAATTCGTTGGTAAAGTCCTCGCTTCTCACGTAAAGGGAGACCTTATTGGGGAATTTTTTCAAAATCTCGTTCTGAATGGAGAAGAGAAGGTGGGTCTTTCCCAAGCCGGTGGAGCCGTAAATAAACAAAGGATTATAAGCCCCCGAGGGATTTTGAGCCACGGCAATGCAGGCGGCGTGGGCATGGCGGTTGGAATCCCCCACCACGAAGTTGTCAAAGGTATATTCCGGGTGGGCAATGGACGAGGTAATGTTGGAAATGGGGTCTTCCTCCGGCGGCGGAGTGGGGGGAACGGCCCCCAAAGGATTCCGTTCCTCGGGAGTAAGTACGTTAATATCAATCTCAAAGCCCACCACCTCCGTCATGGCGGCGGAAATAACGTCCTTATATTTGGACATGACGATGTCCCGCTGGAAGGGAGAGGGAGAAATCAGCACCGCGGCGTCGTTTTCGTAGGCCACGGGCTCTAAAGTCCCAATCCACATCTCCAATGCGTTTTTCGATACCATTTCTTCTAATTGGACCAAGGTCTTTTCCCATACGTTGCGAAAGGTCATGGTATTCTCCTCCTGGACCGGCTCGTCCCAAAAAAGAAAAGGGGGTCCTTCCGAGTACGAAATTCCCCGGAAAGGTCGTCCTTTCAGAGATTTCCGAAAAGGGAAAAAGCCGGTATATAAAAATAAAATAAAATTAAATATTGAGTATGTTATTATAATAATATCATATATAACTTAAATAAGCAAGAAAAATCGGGAATTTGTTAAAAAAAATTGCGATTTTTTCCCCATTACCCCTTGACATTTGAGGGTTTTTCATATATAATAATGAAAGAAATCGGCTCAGGGACAGATTGTCCCCACGCCGCAACCACCCGGAAGGAGGGAAATCAGAATGGTAAGAACCTATCAGCCGAAGAAGCGGCAGCGGAAAAAGGAACACGGATTCCGTAAGCGTATGAAGACTGCAAACGGCCGCAAAGTGCTCGCCAGAAGAAGAGCAAAGGGCAGAAAGCAACTGACCTATTGATGAGAACCACTCAAACCATTTGCGAAAACCGTTTGTTCCGCCGTCTTTACCATAGGGGCAAGAGCGAGGTCACCCCTCTCTTTGTCCTGTATTACAGTAAAAACGGCCGGGAATACAACCGTTTGGGAATCACCACCTCGACCAAGGTGGGGAAAGCGGTGCAACGGAACCGTAGCCGAAGGGTATTGCGGGAATCATACCGCCTGCTGGAGCCGCAAATCAAGTCGGGATACGACTTTGTTTTGGTGGCCCGGACCCGGACCAGCCAGGTCTCCATGGACGCGGTAAAAGAGATGCTGAAAAGCGTATTGGAACGCCAGGGAGCGATGCAAGCATGAAGAACGTCGCTCTGTGGCTTATCCGTTTTTATCAGCGTCATATTTCCCCCTTTACACCCCCTTGCTGTCGGTTTGTTCCCACCTGCTCCCAGTACGCCCTGGAGGCCCTGGAGGAACACGGCTTCTGGAAGGGGTCCCGGTTGGCCCTGTGGCGGATTTTGCGATGCCATCCCTTTTCCAAGGGAGGGTACGACCCGGTTCCCAGAAAAAACACAACAGGCAAACAATGAAAAAAATCCTTTTCGGAGAACCTTTCATCCATTCCACCGAAAAGGTTTTTTTGTATTTGCCCCGTTCCGGACAGGCAACGGAACTGCGACGGGGCGGAAGAAATCCTTCCGACTCCGTGTAACGGTGCAACAGGCACCCCTGTGCGTATTTTTTTGAGCCAAGAGCAACGCCCCGGTGCGGAGTGCGATGCACCTCAGTGTACCGCGAGCGACTCCAACGCGGAGTGCGATGCACCTTTGTGTGGCATAGTACAGAATCTTGTACACCTTTGTGTGCCGCGGCGACTCCGCGGAACGGACGGTTGTTATTGGCGTTACGCAATCCCATATTATATATGGAAAACTCCCCTTGAAAAAAAGGAGTAGAAAGAATGTTTCTCGGATTTTTTAGTAGTATCATGGACATCATCAACGTCCCCCTGGGTCTGATTCTCCAGGGCATTTATTGGGTGTTGGGCAACTACGGATGGTCCATTATCGTCTTTGCCATCCTTGCCAAGGCGATATTACTCCCTTCTGCTATTAAGGGACAGAAAAATCAGATTCGTATGCAGGCCATTCAGCCCAAGATGAAACGTCTCGCGGACAAGTACCACAACGACAATCGGAATCCCAAATATCAGGAAGAGCTGCAGGCCCTCTACGCCGCCGAGGGATACAATCCCATGTCCGGCTGCTTGCCCCAGCTGATTCAACTCCCCCTCATCTTCGGTTTGTGGAACGTAATCCGCCAGCCCCTCACGTATATTTGTAATTTCTCCGACAACAATCTGTATCAGTCGGTCAAAACCATGGTGGAATCTTCCTCCAACAACGCCGCGGTGGGCAAGCTGAGAGAATTATTCGCTTCCCACATGGTAGACGGCAAGCTTGCCGAATACAGCGACAAGCTCCAGAGTTCCTTGGACCTGAACGAGATTTATATTGCCGACGCCATCAACGCCAATCGGAACACCATCGACGGTCTGAACGAAGCCATTCAGCAGAAGAGCGTCATCGGAACGGAATTTATGGGCATCAATCTGGGAGAAACTGCCTCCGCCCACGGGCTTTGGAGCTGGTTTATTCTCATTCCCATCATCGCCGCCCTCTCGTCCTTCCTGGTTTCCTTTATCAGTATGCGGGTCAACCGGACCCAGACCGATAAGTCCGACCCCACCGCCAAGAGCATGAACATGATGATGTATACGATGCCTCTGCTCTCCCTATGGATCGGATATTCCATGAACTTCGGCGTTGCCATCTACTGGATCTTCAACAACCTGCTGTCCTTGGTCCAGACCATCCTTCTTCCCCGGTTTATTAAGAAAAAGGAAGAGGCCCCGGTGGTCAAGGAGAAAAAACTCAATTACACCCAGATCGAAAAAATGAAGCGGGACGAGGAAATGCTCAACGGCGAGCCCGTCAACAAGAAAAAGAAGAAATAAGAGGATAAAAATCGAATATGGAAAAGATTTATAAAGGTAAGACCATCGAAGAGGCCGTAGCGAAGGCCTGTGAAGAATTGGGCTTGACGCCCGACGATTTCAGTCAGGAAGTGCTGGAGCTGGGCTCCAAGGGCTTTTTGGGACTGGGGGCCAAGGAGGCCGCCGTCAAGATTACCTATACCCCCGACCCCTGCCGGTGCGTTCGGGATTACGTGGAAGGCCTCTTTGAGAAAATGGGCATCGAGGACGTGGCCGTGGACATCACCACCGAAAAGGAAACGGTGATCATTCAGGTCACGGGCGACAACGCCGGCATCCTGATGAAGAATCGGGGCGAAGGAGTCGACGCCCTCCAGCTTCTCTTGTCCCTGGTGGTCAACCGGGATTGCGGAGAATATTACAAGGTCTCCTTCAACGTCAACGACTATAAGGAAAAGACCAAAAACCGCCTGGAAGCTCTGGCCGTCAAGACCGCCGTTCAGGTGGTCAAGAACCGCAGAAAGACCACCCTTCCTCCCATGACATCCTTCCAGAGAAGAATCATTCATTCCAAATTGCAGGATTTTGAAAATGTCACCACCTACTCCATCGGAGAGGATCCCAACCGCCGGGTCGTGGTCTCCTACAGCGGAGAAGACGGTCCTGCACCCCGTCTCGACCGGGGCCCCCGCAAGGGATTCCGGGGAGATCGGAACGACCGGGGACCCCGCCGTGAGGGAGGCCGCAACGGAGGCTACGGCAAACGCTCCTTCCAAGACCGGAAACCCAGAGAATACGTTCCCCAAGGGGAAGTATATACCGGCCCCATCACCCACCTTCCCGGGGAAAAATTGTCCGGGTCTGCCGCAAAGGCGGCCGTGACCGCCGTTTCCGCTCCCGTGGAACAGGAAGGTTCTTCCGCTTCTTCCATCACCGGCGGAACCCCCTTCACCATGGATTCCGAAAACTGATCTCCTGCAAAAGAGCGGATTGTAGTTGCAATTCGCTCTTTTATCTTGCAAACAAGAAAATATTTACCCACAAACCCCTTTCTTTAAGCTTTTTTTGATCGGAGGTACTCTTATGACCATCGCCGCACTGGCTACCGCCCCCTTCCGGGCGGCCATCGGAGTGATCCGAATGTCCGGGCCGGAGGCCTTCCCCATTGCCCGCAGAGTGCTGCGTTACTCCGCCCCCTCCGGGACGCCTGCCTTGGGGGAATCTATTTCCTCCGGGACGCCTGCCTTGGGAGCATCTATTCCCTACGGGACGCCTGCCTCCGGGTCCTCTATCCCCTCTGGGGCGTCTATTCCCTCCGGGGACTCTGCCCGTCCCGCGGGGGTCGCCCCCTCCGGGTCATCTTTTCCCTCCGGGGAATCTGCCTGTCCCACGGGGGTCGCCCCTTCCGGGTCCTCTGTCCCGAGCGGGGAAGATTCCTCGATCGGGGAAACCGCATCGGGTTCTTTTGGCTTGATCGGGGAGGGGCAGCGGCGGAACTTGTCCTTTGCCAGGATCGTGGACGGGGACGAGGTGGTGGACGAATGTGTGGTCTGTGCCTTCCGGGGTCCCTACTCCTATACGGGGGAGGACACGGTGGAGTTTTCTTGCCACGGCGGGGTTTACCTTCTGGACCGGGTGCTGCGGCTTCTGTTTGCTCAGGGAGCCCGGCAGGCGGAAGGGGGAGAATTTACCAAACGAGCCTTCTTGAACGGGAAGAGCGATCTGACCCGGGCGGAAGGGGTAATGGACCTGATCGACGCCGAGTATGCCGCCGCCGCCGGATTCGCCATGGGAGAGTTGGACGGCACCGTAGGCCGGGCCATCGGGGAGATCCGGGACGGGCTTTTGGCCATTGCCGCAAAGCTTTTGGCCTATGTGGATTACCCCGACGACGAGATCGGCGAGGTCTCCACGGAGGAGATTCGGGATCTGCTGGACGGGTCCTTGGGTTCCGTGACTGCTCTGTGCGATTCCTACGGCACCGGTCGGGTGTTGCGGGAAGGGGTCAAGACCGTTTTGTGCGGTCGGCCCAACGTGGGGAAATCCAGCCTGATGAATTTCATTTCCGGCACCGAGCGTTCCATCGTCACCGACATTGCCGGGACCACCCGGGACACGGTGGAGGAGTCGGTGGTCTTCGGCGGAGTTAAGCTGATTGTTACCGACACCGCCGGGATTCGGGACACCGACGATGTGGTGGAGCAGATGGGCGTTCTGCGGGCCCGCAAGGAAATGGAAGGGGCCGAGCTGATCTTTTGTATCTTTGCTTCTCCTTGGACCGAGGAAGACGGGGCGTTAGCTCGGGAAGCCTTGCAATGCCAAGGAAAAACCGTATTTTTGTTTAATAAATCCGACCTTGCTCCCGAGGTCCCGCTGCCCTGCTGGGCTCAAGGGGTCCCCTCCTTCCGGGTCAGTGCAAAGACCGGCCAGGGGATGGACGCCGTGGCCCAATGGCTCAAAGAGCAGTTCTCCCTTCAGGGGTCCGCCGGGAAGGCGGTCATCTCCAACAGCCGGCAGTATCAATGTCTGTGCCGGGTGGCCACCGCCCTGAACCGGGCCCGGGAAAACCTGTCCCTCACCCCCGACGTCCTGGTCTCCGACCTGGAAGAGGCCATCGCCGCCGTGGGGGAGATCACCGGGGAAACCGTCTCCGAGCAGGTCATCCATCAGATCTTTTCCCGCTTCTGCGTGGGAAAATAATTCCCCGTCCGCCCCTCCCGGACCTCCGGGAAGGCCCCTTCGGACCTCCGGGAAGGCCCCTTTGGGGCATCGGTACTCTTTGGGAGGGTCTTTGGTCCCTTCGGTACTCTTTGGTCTCTTTGGGACGACTTTGGCCCTTCGGGTTTTTTGTTCCCTCAGGGCCGTTGGGCATTTGGACAATCGGGCGTCGGACCGTCGGTTCCCGTCGGGCCTTTGGTTCCTTCAGGGGGACGGTTTTTGGGGAATGAGTTTATGGAAAGGTTTTAGCTATGACGTATTATCAAGCGGGACAATGTGATATTGCCGTGGTTGGGGCGGGGCATGCCGGGATCGAGGCTGCTTTGGCCGGGGCTCGACTGGGGCGAAAGACGATGCTGTTCACCATTTGTTTGGATGCGGTGGGCAATATGCCCTGCAATCCGTCCATCGGCGGCACGGCCAAGGGCCATTTGGTCCGGGAGCTGGACGCCTTGGGGGGGCAGATGGGGAAGGTTGCCGACGAGGTCTTTTTGCAGAGCCGGATGTTGAATCTGGGCAAGGGGCCGGCGGTTCATTCCCTGCGGATCCAGGCGGACAGGAGACGGTATCAGGACCGAATGAAGCATCTGCTGGAGCTGGAGCCCAATCTGGAGCTGAAGCAGGCGGAGATCAAGGCCCTGACCCGGGAGGGGGAGGACTGGATCTTGACCACCCATCTGGGGGCCCAATACCGGGCCAAGGCGGTGGTCCTCTCCACGGGGACCTACCTTACGGGGCGGATCATCGTGGGGGAAACTTCTTATGAGGGAGGCCCCGACGGGATGTTTGCCGCCACGGGGCTGAGCCGGTCGTTGCAGGATTTGGGCATTTCCCTTCTGCGGTTCAAGACCGGGACCCCGCCCCGGATCAAGCGTTCTTCCGTGGATCTTTCCCAGCTGGAGGTTCAGCCGGGGGATGCCCGGATCGTGCCTTTTTCCTTTGAGAACGAAGGGAAATCCATTGGTCAAAATACCCACGACTGTTATTTGGTCCATACCAACGCCGATACCCACCGGGTGATCCGGGAGAACCTTCATCGGTCCCCCTTGTATTCCGGGACCATTACCGGCATCGGCCCTCGGTATTGCCCGTCCATTGAGGACAAGATCGTGCGGTTTGCGGAAAAGGAACGGCATCAGCTGTTTTTAGAGCCCATGGGACGGGATACGGAGGAAATGTACCTTCAGGGCTTTTCTTCCTCTCTGCCCGAGGATGTGCAGCTACAGATGCTCCACACCCTCAAGGGCTTTGAACGGGCGGTGATGATGCGGACGGCCTACGCCATCGAGTACGACTGTGCCGATCCGTTGCAGTTGACCGCCACCTTGGAATTTAAGGACCTTCCCGGCCTTTACGGTGCCGGACAGTTTAACGGCACCTCGGGGTACGAGGAAGCCGCCGCCCAGGGCTTCGTGGCGGGGGTCAACGCCGGTCTGAAGCAAAAGGGAGAACCTCCCATGATTTTGGACCGGGCCTCCTCTTACATCGGGACCCTCATCGACGATCTGGTGACTAAAGGGACCAACGAGCCCTATCGGATGATGACCTCCCGTTCCGAATACCGTCTGCTGTTGCGGCAGGACAACGCCGACCAACGGCTGACCCCCATAGGATACCGCGTCGGGTTGATCTCCGAGGAACGGTATCAGCGGTTTTGCGAAAAATACCGGCTGGTGGAGGAAGAAAAGAAACGCTGTGAGCATTGCTATTTTTCTCCCGAAGCGGTGAAGGAAACCCTGGAGGCCAACGGGTCTCCCCCGGTCCACGGAAGCGTCAGCCTGGGGGATCTGATCCGCCGCCCGGAGCTGACCTATGCCGCCTTGGCCCCCGTGGACAAAAGCCGTCCCGACCTTCCCGAGGCCGTAACGGAGCAGGTGGAGATCTCCCTGAAATACGAGGGATACATCCGCCGCCAGCGTTCCGCCGTAGAAGAATTTAAAAAGCTGGAGAACCGAAAGCTGCCGCCGGATCTGGACTATACCACCGTCCGGGGCTTGCGGCTGGAGGCCCAGCAAAAGTTAAATAAATTCCGCCCCGTCTCCATCGGCCAGGCCTCCCGCATTTCGGGAGTGAACCCGGCAGATGTGACGGTGTTGCTGATCTGGTTTGACCGAAGAAAGGAATCCTGAGATGAGAGCTCGGAAAAAGAAAAACACCGTCCCCCGCCTGGAAAAGGTGGCGGACTGCTTCGTCCCCGTCATTCCCCCCTGCTCCGGGGAGATTCGGGTGGAGGTGGGCTGCGGCAAGGGGAAATTCATTACCGCCCTGGCCAAGGACCATCCCAACGTCACCTTTTACGCCCTGGAAAAGATTCCCGACGTCATCGTCATGGCGGCGGAAAAGGCATCCCGGGAAGAAATTCCCAACGTCAAGTTCCTTTTGGCGGATGCCAAGGACCTGACCGAGGGCACCGACACAACCTTCCTGGGCCTGGACGAAAACCGCCAGCCCATTTTGGAGGAGGTCCCCCACGTGGCCCTTTGCCCCGAACATTCCGTTTCGGTGCTGTATCTCAATTTTTCTGATCCCCTGCCCAACAAAAAATATGCCCCCCGGCGGCTGACCCACCGAAATTTTTTGGAAAAATACCGCACCATCCTCAAGGCCGACGGCCACGTCGAATTCAAAACCGACAACAAGGGCCTCTTTGATTTTTCCGTGGAGCAATTCCGGGAGTGCGGCTACGAACTGTACGACTACACCGAAGACCTGCACCGTTCCTCCATCCCCAACCCCTACCACACCGAATACGAGACCCGCTTCTCCCAAATGGGCCTGCCCATCTATTCGGTCAAAGCCAAGCCCTGAGGCATTCCTTTGAGGATTAAGCCCTGAGGCTTTCCTTGGAGAATTAAGCCCTGACGGGCATTCCTTGGAGAGTTAAGCCCTGAGGCTTTCCTTGGAGGATTAAGGACAGAGGCTTTCCTTGGAGGATTAAGGCCAGACGGCTTCCCATGCAACGCCCCAACGGGCACGAAATATCCCGACGGGCATCCCCCACGGGTTTAATGTGAACGCTCCGACGGGCATCCCCGACGGGGATTTAACGGGCAAAAAGTTAAGCCCCGAGGGGGCGTTGGTTCGTTTTAGAGAGAAAAGAGGTTTTGCTGTGATGAAATTTAGAATCGGCGAAGGATATGACGTTCATCGGTTGACGGAAGGTCGGGAGTGTATCATCGGCGGCGTTGCCATTTCCTTTGAGAAGGGGTTGTTGGCCCATTCCGACGGGGACGTGCTTTTGCATGCCGTTACCGACGCGTTGCTGGGAGCCGCGGGGCAGGGAGACATCGGCCGCCGCTATCCCGACACCGACGACCGGTGGAAGGGGACAAACAGTCTGGAGCTGTTGCAGGACACGGCCCGGTTTTTGAGGAGCCTGGGGGTGGTCCCCGTCAACGTGGACTGCACTGTCATTTGCCAGCGGCCGAAAATTACGCCCCATGCCCCCGAAATGGTCCGGCGGATTGCCGAGGCCTTGGGGGTGGCCCCTGCTTGCGTTAACGTCAAGGGCAAGACCGAAGAAGGACTGGGATTTACCGGCCGGGGGGAAGCCATCGCCGCCCGGGCCGTCGCTTTGGTGGAGCTGACTGAGCCACAGTAAGGGATGGACAAAATAAAACCCATGCAAAGGAGAACGCTATGAAACTGTATTCCGCCGTATTCCCCGTGGTTCCGGGAGACCCGGAGGCCAACGTCTCGGCCATGATTTCCTTTATGGACGAGCATCCGGGGGACGTTTATCTTTTCCCCGCCTTAGCCCTGACGGGGGTGACCTGCGGCATGAAATTTGCCTATCCGTCGTTTATTGACGCCACCGACCGGGCTTTGGACCGGTTGTGCGATTATACGGCCGACCATCCCGTGGTGGTGGTCACGTCCACCGACCAGATTGGGAATCTTTATCTGAAAAACGGAGAGTTGGGCAAAAAGCCTGAATTTGAAGCCTTCGGCAAGACTTTCGTCATCACTGCCAACGGGGAGGGCGAAGGGGACGTGCTGTTGCTTCCCACGGCCATGGCCGGGTATCCCTGCCTGTCCGCCGACGTGACCGACCTTTGTCAAAAAATCTCTTCGACGAAGAATTGCCTGGTGGCGGTAGCCAATCCGGGCTACGGAGAGGCGGTTTCCGACGGGGTTTATCAGGGATTTTGCGGGATTTACCGGGAGGGAAAGACCTTGGATTTCTCTCTGCAGACCCGCCCCGCCCCCATCTCTGCCTGCTACGACGACCGGGACCCCGCCGAGGGTTGGGAGTCCCCCCGTCGGGCCCAGGCGGACCTTCGGATCCCTTATTATGGGAAAAACGACCCAAAAAAATATTTGGGAGAATTGTTCCAGCTCCAGATCCAGGCCTTGTATACCCGGATCCGGTCCTCGGGCATGAAGCACCTTGCCATCAACGTTTCAGGGGGATTGGATTCCACCCTGGCTCTGATGGTGGCCTCAGAGGCCATGAAGCTGGCCGAGCTCCCTTCGGAAAACATCATCGCCATGACCCTTCCCTGCTTCGGCACCGGCCGGCGGACCCACACCAACGCCCACGTATTGATGGAAGAGCTGGGGACCACGGTCTTCGAATTTGACATCAAGGAGGCGGTCACGGCCCACCTGAAGCAGATCGGCCACGACGGTCAGACCCCCGACGTCACCTACGAAAACGCCCAGGCACGGGAACGGACGCAGATTCTTTTCGATATGGCCAACCGCTATAACGCCCTGGCCGTGGGCACCGGGGACCTGTCGGAAGCGGCCTTGGGCTTCTGCACCTTCGCCGGGGACACCCTGTCCCATTATAACGTCAACGCCACGGTCCCCAAAACCTTGGTCAAGGCCTTGGTGGAACTGCTGGCCAAACGCTACGGCGGACGGCTGGGAGACGCCCTGGCGGACGTGGCGGCCACGGAAATTTCTCCCGAGCTGAAGTCCGACCAAAAGACCGAGGACATCCTGGGCCCCTACCTGCTCCACGATTTTATTATCTATTATTATTCCAAGCACCGCCTGGAACGGGCCGACCTCTATCAGTATATGATGGCCACCTTTGACGAATACGACGAAGAAACCATCGTCCGGGTCTTGGACACCTTCTTCCGCCGGTTCCCCATTGCCCGGTTCAAGCGGGCCTCCCTGGGAGAAGGAGCCAACCTAATCGGCTTCTCTTTGCCCTATATCCCCACCGACGCAAAGGCCTGACGGTCTCCCAACCGGGAAACTCCCGGGAAGATTTTTTCCTTTTTGTTGAAAGAATCCCCTGCAACAGAAGTTGCAGGGGATTCCATTTTCTAATTTTCCGCAAAGACTGCCGCCAATGAGGGGGGGGAGGCGGCAGTCTGCGGATTTCGGCGGAGAGGGGAGCCGCCGTGGTTGTTTTATGAAGATCCACCAACCTTGTCGCACGGACATTTTGGGATCCATAAAACAGGTAAGTGGGCGAGCTGCGTAGTCCCGCCACGGGAATAAGCGAAAGAATCCCTTGTGCCCCCGTTGATAAACCTCCCCGCGGGGAGAGGAAAGTCCCAAGCCCGTTGGGAATAAAGTTTCCGGGTCCGCTGGGAATAAAGCCCCGAAGGTCGCCGGGAAAGGTCCCGAAGGTCGCCGGGAAAGGTTCCGAAGGTCGCCGGGAAAGGTCCCGAAGGTCGCCGGGAAAGGTCCCGAAGGTCGCCGGGAAGGGTTCCGAAGGTCGCCGGGAAAGGTCCCGAAGGTCGCCGGGGAAAGGTCCCGGATGGCGAAGATTGTCGGAAGGTGTCTTTCCGAAAGGGGGACAATGGAAAGGATTTCCTTTTACAATTTCATTATAGCATAGGATTTTTTAAAAGTCAAGGTTTTTTTTATAAGTTTCCAAAGTTCGGCATCTATTGGAGGAAGCACCAAAAACAAAACTGTTTTCTTGGTTATTCTGCACAAAAAAAGGGCAATTTCCACAAAAAGCAGTGGCAGTCTTTGGTGTTTTTGTTGTATAATTATTCGTTTATGCAAAAAAATCCCCCCAAGAACAAGCCTTGGAGGGAGGAAAAAGCTTTAAAAAATTTGTAAAATGTTGTGGTCCCGGGCCAATTTTGAGAATCTGCTCCTCTAAAGCTCGGGGCCGGAGAGTTCCGAAGGTTTCCGGAGTCTCGGGCGGCGGGTTCCGAAGGTCGCCGGAGTCTCGGGCGGCGGTCAAGGCGAGGGCTCGGAGGGTTGTGGGGGCCGGGGCCCGGATGATGCTTCCGGGAGGCAGACCCGGAGGGTTTGGATGCCGTAATAGCGGAAGAGGGCCAGGTCTTGGGGGGTGATGGGCTCTCCGCAGACGCCAATGGGGACGGCCGGGGGGCATCCTACGGTGGGGGCGGCCAGGGTGCGTCCGACGCTTTGGTCCGCGGGGATTTC
>JAZTWH010000041.1:0-13445 GCA_045635765.1 Eubacteriales bacterium
CCAAAGAGGACCAATAGTTCCCCCCGTTCCCCGATGCCCTTCCCAAAGAGGACCAATAGTTCCCTCCGTTCCCCGATGCCCTTTCCAAAGGGGAGCGATGGTTTTCCTTCTGCTTCTTTATCCCGCTTCCCCAAAATACGCGAAAAGAGGTCTCAGTTATGATGAAACGAATCCTTGCCCTGCTCTTCTGTGCCGTCCTGTTGGTTTCCTTCGTGGCTTGTACAACCACTCCCCCCGCCGGAACGGACGGTTCCGATTCGGGCAATTCCACCGTTTCCCAAACGGTCTCCGGTTCCTTGACCGATGGAAATTCCGGCTCCACGGGCTCCTTCGAGTCCACGGATAGCCAAGGGGACACCGATAGCGGCTCCACCGATTCCGGGTCTGCCTCTACGGACACGGAACAAAGCACCGACTCATCCGTTACCGATTCCCAGGGCCAAGGTTCTTCCGGCTCTTCCACCCATGCGAACACCAACACAAATACCAACACCAATACCAATACGCATACAAATACCAATACCAACACGAACACGAACACCGATACAAACACAAGCACAGATACCCATACGAACACCAATACCAACACCAATACCAATACGTCGACCAATACCCAAACGGGCAATACCCAGGACACACTCCCGAAGTATGATGATAGTGTCGACCATAAGTTTTTGGCAATGGATTATAAATCCAACGAAATCGTTTGTTTTAATTTGAAAGACACCCAAGGCTACTTTGATCGTTTGGGTACTTATGCAAAATATATTGAGTGGAGATGGAAACCGAATCGTAATTACGGGACTCTTGACGCTGCCAAGTACCGTTATTCGCCTCATTATGGAAGGTACGTGGTTCTGGTAACTACATCAAGCGGCTATGCGTTTGTGGTAGACTATCTCAATGCAAGTCAAGGCAATGGCGCAATTTTGTGGAGTTATTATTCTTTGAACGGTAATTTCCATTCCATTGAAATGATGCCCAACGGAGATATTGTGGTTGCCGCATCCGGGGAAAGAGGACGAATTCTTTATTTCCCGGCCGGTAGAAGTCAGCCTTCCTCTACCATTTCTTCCCCGGAAGGACACGGGATCTGCTACGACCCGGTGCAAAACTGCCTGTGGATTCTGGACTACGATGAAGTGTACGCCTGTTCCGTTTCGAATTATGGGAAGTCCAACGCCAGCCTTTCTCGAATTCCCGGCAAATCCGTTTCCTTCTCGAACGATAGTGGCGGACACGTTTTGAGCCCCATTTATGGAGAACCGGGGAAATATTGGGTCACCTCCGATAGACATGTATACGTGTTTGATTCAAAAAAGGTAACCTTGACGCCGGCACAAAATTATTATAGCTACCCGGGGGTAAAAGGGATAGCCAGCTTCCCCGACGGTACCACGATTATCGCCAAGGCTGGCGAGGGAAGCCCCGAAAGAACGTACGGAAGCACTTCCCTTATTATCTGGACTCGGAACGGAGACGGAACATTGAAGAAATCAAATGTTCCATTCCCCGGACGAGAATTCTATAAGGTATACCCGTTTACCGATCAGTACCAATAACAGGCGTCAGGGGAACCTCGGGGGGCGTAAAAAAGACGCACCCTCCCCCTCGCCCCTAAAATGTGAAAAAAGTTCGACATAATCAAAAAGCCTCTTGCTTTTTTTGCTCAGATAGTGTATAATAATCCACGGTAACTTTTGAAGTTGCCGTGAGTATGGAGAGATGGCTGAGCTGGTCTAAGGCGCACGACTGGAAATCGTGTAAGGGCTAATAACTCTTCGGGGGTTCGAATCCCCCTCTCTCCGCCAAGAAAGAAGCCATTCGTGTAAGCGAATGGCTTCTTTCATTTTCTTTGCAGGAAACGGGGTGTCTCGGATCGGTCTTTTTGTATAAAATTTTTGGAGTGGGCTGAATATGCATAAATTTTTTTCATAAATTGTGAAATAAGTGTTAAACTTCGAATATTTATACAACCTCTCCCTTGACAATCTGTATAGAATATGGTATACTCATGCTATTCTGGATACAAATTTTTTGGAAAGAAGGAATGAACATGAAAAAGTTTATTGCTCTCCTGCTGGCGGTTCTGATGGGCCTGTGCCTTTTGACCGCTTGCGCACCTGCAGAGGAAAACAAGGGCTCGAACTCCAATTCCGATGCCTCCAACGTCAACTCCAACGATGCTTCCGGCAACACCGAGGACAAGGTTCTCGTCATGGCCACCAACGCATTCTTCCCTCCCTACGAATACTACGATGAAAACGGGAAGGTCATTGGGATCGATGCGGAAATCGCCGCTGCCATTGCCGAAAAGCTGGGCATGACCCTGAAGATCGAGGACATGAAGTTTGACTCCATCATCACTTCCGTCGCCACCGGCGGTGCGGATTTCGGCATGGCCGGAATGACCGTTACCGAGGACCGGAAAAAGGACGTTAACTTTACCAACACCTACGCCACCGGCAAACAGGTCGTTATCGTGAAGGACGGCGGCTCCGTCGCTTCCCTCGATGATCTCGTGGGCAAGAAGATCGGCGTTCAGCTGGGAACCACCGGTGATATTTACGCCACCGGCGATTACGGCACCAACGAGGACGAAACCGAAAACGGCAACGTGGTTCGTTACAACAACGGCAACGAAGCGGTCATGGCTCTGCTTGGCGGAGACGTCGCGGCGGTCATCATCGACAACGAGCCCGCAAAATCCCTGGTTGCCGCCAATGCCGGCAAGGGTCTGTCGATTCTGGAAACCGAATACGTTTACGAAGAATATGCCATCGCAGTCAAGAAAGAAAACACCGAGCTTCTCAATCAGCTGAACACCGCCATCGACGCTCTGATCACCGACGGCACCGTTCAGAGAATCATTGAAAAGTACATCCCCGCAAACGGTTAATTTCAAACGTTCATACAGACCTGCAGAACAGGAATGCGAATCGACGCATTCCTGCTTTGCTATCTGGGACAGGAATATAGTTTATGCTGAAAAATAAGAAAAAACGGTGGATCGGTCTGGGCATTGCCCTGGTACTGATCCTTGGTATCTGCGTGGCGGCCGTCGTATCCCTGGGGCAGGCTTCCGCCGGGGAGATCTCCCGGGACGAGGCCCAAAGGATCGTAGATCAAAAGCTGTCTGCGGTTCTGACGGGGACCCAAACTCTTACGGCCCTGAAGGATGCCTCCTCCGTTACCGTAACCTCCATGGATTACGGGATGGAGAAGGATATCGTTCTCACCTGTGATTATCAGACCCTGGACGTGTACTCGGTGGTCTCCGCCAACGCCAACGCTCTTTTGGGATTGAACACCACCACCTCCAACGGGATGCAGATGTCCGCCACCGCCATTCGGTTGGCAATTGACGGGGACCTGACGGAATTGTTGGCAGACGCCCCCGTTCGGACCGGCACCGTGGAAATTTCCATTTACGATATTGATGGGACCTATCAGGTCTTTTTGGACGATGAGACCGTCGACAAGGTCTACGGCGGAATTCTGAAGGCAAAGGAAGAGATCCTTGCACTGAAGTCCATCACCGTGGACGGTCGGCAGGTTTCCATCGAAACCAAGACCAATCTCCGTAACGGACTGGTGCAATGCATCGCCTTGAGCGTGGAAGACCGGGAAAAGCCCGACACTTCCCATCCCCTGATTCGGATGTGGAACGAGTTTGCCGACGAATTCGTCCGTAACTTCGGAAACGGCTATTGGCGGTACCTGCTCAACGGCCTTTTGACCACCCTTCAAATTACCTTTTTTGCTCTGCTGATCGGCCTTGTTATCGGATTTTTTGTGGCAATCGTTCGTTGTACCCACGATAAAACCGGCAAACTGAGCGTGCTGAACTGGTTCTTTAATCTGTATCTGACCGTCGTTCGGGGAACCCCCGTAATGGTCCAGCTACTGATTATTTATTTCGTCCTGCTTCTTCCCATCGGCATGGACAAGGTTTCCGCCGCCATCCTCTGCTTCGGCTTTAACTCTGGAGCTTACGTTGCCGAGATCGTCCGGGGCGGAATCATGGGCGTGGATGACGGTCAAATGGAGGCCGGCCGTTCCTTGGGCTTTAATTACGCTCAAACCATGTGGTATATTATTATCCCCCAGGCCTTTAAGTCGGTCCTTCCCGCCCTGGCAAACGAATTTATTGCCCTGCTGAAGGAGACCTCCGTGGCCTCTTACATCGGCGTGGCCGATCTGACCCGAGGGGGAGAAATCATCCGCAGTATTACCTTCAGCAACTTTATGCCCCTGGTTGCGGTTGCGTTGATCTATCTGGTACTGGTCTTGGGCTTGTCCGAGCTGGTCAAACTGCTGGAAAGGAGGTTGCGTAAAGGTGATCGAGGTTAAAAATCTGGTCAAATCCTTCGGAAAAAACGAGGAGATCAAGGTCCTGAAAGGAATTGACGAAACCATCCAAAAGGGCGAAAAGATCGTAATTATCGGTCCTTCCGGCTCCGGGAAATCCACCTTCCTGCGTTGCCTCAATTTATTGGAGACCCCCACGGAGGGACAGATCTTTTTCGACGGGCAGGAAATTACTGCCTCCAAATGCAACGTCAATAAGATCCGGCAAAAAATGGGAATGGTCTTTCAGCATTTCAATCTGTTCCCCCACAAGACCATTCTTCAGAACATTACCATGGCTCCCATCAAGCTGAAACTGCAGACCAAAGCCGAGGCGGAAGCCAAGGCCATGGATCTGCTGAAGCGGGTGGGCCTTGCGGATAAGGCGAAAGCCTACCCGTCCCAGCTGTCCGGCGGACAAAAGCAACGGATCGCCATCGTTCGGGCCTTGGCCATGAACCCGGAAGTCATTCTCTTCGACGAACCCACCTCCGCTCTGGACCCGGAAATGGTCGGGGAGGTTCTGGATCTGATGAAGCAACTGGCCGAGGAAGGCATGACCATGGTGGTGGTCACCCACGAAATGGGCTTCGCCAAAGAGGTGGGCACCCGCATCCTGTTCATGGACGAGGGAATCATCATGGAGCAGAACACCCCCGAAGAATTTTTCGCCAACCCCAAAACCGACCGGGCAAAGGAATTTTTGTCCAAGGTGCTGTAACCAAATACAAAAAAAGCCTCCCGGATCCGGGAGGCTTTTTCCACCGTCAAAAACTATTCCATTTCAAGGCCCGGCTCAACGTTGTTTATGGATACGGAGTATCTGCACTCCGTGCAAGACCGTTCTCCCCAATTAAGGATTCAAGAGTCGGGGTGGAGATCCGATCTTCGGGGAGACGGATCAGACAATCCCCCTTCTCCTGTCACGAACGGGGGCGACCGGGAAATTCCGCCCCCGCAGCGATAGTCGTGCCGGGGAAAGGCATCTAATGTTATTTTATGATCTTTGGGGAAAGATCTGTTTCTGGGAAGGCATCTAATGTTAGTTTATGATCGAAATATATGAAACAGACGTCTTGTGCCGTGAGGGTACTGTACGTTTTTTCAGTGTCTAATGCAGTCGTTTGTTCCTCTGTTTCGGAATTTTGCAGCGTTTCCGTTGTGGAAGGATTCTTTTCTGTTTGCGGAGTGCAACCGGCAAAAATTCCAATGGAAAAAGTTAAGGAAAGAAGCAGAGCAAACAAGTTTTTCGCGTATTTCATAATATTTCTCCTTTGTTTTTTGCGAAGTTAAAAGAGAACGCGCGTAAGACCTCTTATCTCACGCGCGTCAGTTGCTTGCTTCTGCCGTGTTTCGGAAGATGGAGAATCTCAATAGGGCAACCCGCGTGAGGGTATGAAGATTGAACAAAATTTTCATGGCGATCGCCCCTTTCTGTTTTTCTGATTTTACTATAACATGGGGTGCAGGATGCTGTCAATTGGCGTTTTTTACAATTAGGAATAGAAATTTTTGTGTTAAATCTACAAAGCAAGATCTTTTTTGGGAATTCCGTGTCTTTGCTTGACGGCACGGCCCTTTTGTGCTATAATAATACCAAGAGAATTTTGCCCGAAAGGAACGGACGAAATGGAAGAAATCAAACTGTTATCCGCGGAGTTTAAGATCCGCGAGGACTTGGCCGGCAACATCGTAAAGCTCATTGACGACGGCAATACCATCCCCTTTATTGCCCGCTACCGCAAGGAGATGACCGGCTCCTGTGACGATCAGGTGTTGCGGGAATTTGCCGACCGGTTGCAGTACCTACGCAATTTGCAAAAACGCCGGGAAGAGGTCTGTGCCTCCATTGAGGAGCAGGGCAAGCTGACGGAAGAGCTGAAGTCCGCCATCGACGCCGCCGTGACCCTGGCGGAAGTGGAGGACCTGTACCGTCCCTACAAGCCCAAGCGTCGCACCCGGGCCACCGTTGCCAAAGAAAAGGGCCTGGAGCCCTTGGCATTGCATCTTTTTGCCCAGGAGAAGAACGGGGATTTGCTGGCGGAAGGGGCAGAGTTCGTCAATTCGGAAAAGGGCGTGGAAACGGCGGAGGATGCCTTGGCCGGAGCCTCTGACATTATTGCGGAAATGATTTCCGACGATCCGGGATTCCGCAAGGATGTGAAGTCCAAAATTATGGCGGAAGGGTTGATCCGTTCCGAGGCCGCCACGGAAGAGGATACGGTGTATCGGTTATACTACGATTACGAGGAGCCTCTGCGGAAAATTCCTTCCCATCGAATCTTGGCCGTGAATCGGGGGGAAAAGGAAGAAAAATTAAAGGTCAAAATCCTGTGCGGAGAAGTTTCCAATTTAATGGAAGCCACCTTCGTCAAGTCGGGCAGTTACGCGGCGGACTTCGTGCGTACTGCCTGTGCTGATGCCTGGGACCGGCTGATCTTCCCCTCGGTGGAACGGGAGATTCGCGGAGATCTGTTCGCCTCCGCGTCGGAGCAGGCCATTAAGATGTTCGGGATGAACCTCAAGCAGCTTTTGATGCAGCCGCCCATTAAGGGGAAAGTGGTCCTTGCCGTCGATCCGGCGTACCGCACCGGCTGTAAAATCGCCCTGGTGGACGCCACTGGGATGGTATTGGACACGGGAGTCATTTATCCTACGCCACCCCAGAACAAGACCGCCGAGGCTACCGCAAAAATGCTTCAATGGATTGAAAAATATCAGGTAGACTGCATCTCCATCGGGAACGGCACGGCGTCGAAGGAAGCGGAAATTTTCGTGGCCGATACCATCAAAAAGGCTTCCCGTAAGGTGACATATATGGTGGTCAGTGAGTCGGGGGCCTCGGTGTATTCCGCCTCCAAATTAGCGGCAGAGGAGTTCCCACAATTTGACGTTTCCCTCCGTTCCGCCGTCTCTATTGCCCGGCGGCTTCAGGATCCCTTGGCGGAATTGGTCAAGATCGATCCCAAGGCCATCGGCGTGGGCCAATATCAGCACGATATGCCTCCGGCCCGGCTGGACGAGACCCTGACCGGCGTGGTGGAGGACTGCGTCAACAGTGTTGGGGTAGACCTGAATACCGCGTCTCCCTCTCTTTTGTCCTATATCGCGGGAATCAATTCGGGCATTGCCAAAAATATCGTGGCCTATCGGGACGAGGTAGGCGGATTTACCAGCCGCAGAGAACTGTTGAAGGTGAAAAAACTGGGGGCCAAGGCCTTCGAGCAATGTGCCGGATTTTTGCGGATCCCCCAAGGAAAAGAGCCCTTGGATAATACGGCGGTCCACCCGGAATCCTATCCTGCCGCCAAGAAACTGTTGGAAATTTTGGGCTTGGCCGGTGCCGACCCGGAGGCGGTGCGTTCCGAAATTGCTTCCCGGGCCGATGCATACGGCCGTAAGGCCGCGGCGGAAGCCTGCGGAGTGGGCCTGCCCACCTTGAACGATATGATCCCCGAGCTGGCACGCCCCGGAAGAGACATTCGGGATGACCTGCCCGCCCCCATGTTGCGAAGCGACGTGATGGATCTGTCCGACCTGACCGAAGGTATGGTCCTAAAGGGAACCGTCCGCAACGTCATCGACTTCGGAGCCTTCGTGGACATCGGCGTCCATCAGGACGGCTTGGTCCACATCTCCCAGCTGGCCGACCGATACGTCAAGCACCCCTCCGACGTGGTGAAGGTAGGCGACGTGGTGGAGGTCCGGGTCCTGTCGGTGGATGTGGCCAAAAAACGCATCTCCCTGACCATGCGTAAGGAAAACAAGCAGTAACAATCCATTGGCAAAAAAACACCCGGCGAAAATGCCCGCAAAGAAAATCCCCGCGAAAATGCCGGCAAAGTAAATTCCCCGGGTGAAAAGAACATCCAAGAAAGGCAACCGGCAAAGAGACTTCTTCCCGGAGAAAAAAGCATCCAAAAAGAACAACCGGGAAAAATTTCTCCGTCCAAAGAGCCGGAAAAGAAGGTCAAACTATAAGGAAGAAAAGCGAAAAGGAAGGTATCAGCAATGGGAATTTTGAAGAAGATTCGTTGGGCGTATCTGTTGGTTTCTCTGATCCCCGTGGGGTTGGGCGTTCTGTGTATGGTCAATCCGGCATTGATTGCGGGGGTGATTTGCTACGTGGCGGGGGCGTTGCTTCTTGCCTTTGGGCTAATCAAGGTGGTCCGCTATTTTGTGGCAAAAACCGCCGTGGTGGATTCCTTGGTGGTGGGGGTTTTGTTCGCCATGATCGGCTTTATTCTGATGTTTCGAAAAGAGGAGGTCATGAATCTGATTTTCATTTTTATCGGGATCCTGGTGCTTCTGGACGGGGTGATCAAGCTGAAACATTCCTTTGAGGCCCGGGCGTTGGGGTCCCGGGATTGGTTAGCCCTGTTGATTTGGGCCCTGGTGGTCATGGGCTTTGGGATCTTGATCGTTGCGGATCCCTTTGTGGGGAACGTTTCCATCGTAATTTTGGGGGTGACGATCGTGTTGGACGGATTGCAAAACGTCTATTCTGCCCTTCGTTCCCTGTTCCCCCTTGCCAAGCCCGATTCTTTGGTTCGGGTGCAGAAGAATGTGACGGTGGAAGACTACGACGTTCACGGAGGGGAATGAGATGGGCCGCTTTGACGGGTATCTGATCTGTTCGGATATTGACGGAACCTTTGCTTCGGGGATCGAGGTGCCTCCGCGGAATTTGGAGGCCATCCGCCGTTTTCAGTCCCAAGGGGGGATGTTTACCCTGGTTACCGGCCGTCAAGCGGGATACGAGGCGGAGTTTCCCCTTCGGCTCAACTGTCTGATGGTGACGGAAAACGGAGCTCGCATTTACGACCCCGAAACGGGACGGACCCTGTGGACCTTTCCCCTGGACGGCTGCGGAAGGCTTCTGGAATGGTTGGACTCCTGCCCGTTGCTGCCCGAAAAGGCCTTGTGCCATCTTTGCTTTACCGACGTTCGGTATCCCGTTTCTCCCGGAGCTGTGGTCTCTGAGGTTTTTGGGCATACTACGGGGGAGCTTTTGAAGATCGTCTGCACCGGCTTTGGAGACGAAGGGGCGGCGTTGGAGTTCCTGGCGTCGGCCAAGGAGACCTTTGGGGATCGGTACAATGTAAACCGCAGTTGGCCTACGGGGGTGGAGTTTATTTCTCCTTTGGCCGGGAAAGGACCCTGTTTGAAGCATTTAAAGACTATTTTGGGGGAACGGGTCCATACGGTGGCGGCCATCGGGGATTACGAAAACGATCTTTCCATGCTGTTGGCGGCCGACCGTTCCTTTGCTCCGTCCAATGCTTGTCCGCAAGTGCTTCAGGCGGCGGACCGGGTCCTCTGCCATTGCACGGAGGGGGCCGTGGGAGAATTGATTGAAATATTAGAGAAAGAGCTTTTATGAGGTGGTATGAGATGATGCGGAGAACGATTTTAATTTTGCTTTTGGGGATAGCCCTGTGCTTTGGATTCAGTGCTTGCCATTCCGAATCGGAACCGAACCCGGAGGTTTCCCGGCAACAACTGGCGGCCATGGAGGACGATCGGTTGATCCTCTTGTTGCTGGAGCAGTATGCCGTATATACGGAGCCTGCCGTCCTGTCCGCCGAAATGTCCTGGTCCTATCGGTCGGGGGATACGGTGATTGCCTCCATGACCGGGGAGATCCGTTCCACGGGGGTGGACCGAAAGATGTCCTTGACCCGTACCGCCCAGGGGAAAACCGTTGCGGAAAGCTATATATACAGTAATGGCGTATGCTATTTCAATCAGGGAGAAAAGAAAAAAGCAACGGCCGAAAGTGGGGAGGTTGCTTCCTATTTCCGGAAGCGTTATCCTTCCTTCGGGGCGGTGGCCGATTATGGGTTTACCGGGAAAGAGCTTTTGCGGGGGGATGACGGAAGCTACTCTCTGGTGCTTTTTGCTCCCGCCAACGGGATCCCCGCTTCCGCGGATATTCTCTCGCCTCTGAGCCTGGCTCCCACGGGGACCGCGGGGAACTCCGGGGAAGGGGGCGAATCGGTGGAAATGACTGATTTTTCCGATATTTATTTGACCCTGATCTTTTCTTCCGAGGGGAAACTGTTGGGACAGACCTTGGGCTTTGACTGCAAGATGATCTCCGACGGTGTGGAGACCGAGGGGACGGGGATTTTGAAATTCCGCATCCGTTCCACCGATCCCATTCAGCCTCCCATTCCGACGCCGGACGATGCCGAATCCTACAAGGAAGCCAAGGACAATCCCTTTCAGGCTCCTTCTGAGGAATAACCCTCAATGAAAAAGACCTATATTGTCACCGGGATGTCCTGTGCCGCCTGCTCTTCCCGGGTCGAAAAGGCGGTCCGGTCGGTGAAGGGAATCGGCTCTGCCTCCGTGAACCTGGCTACCGGAAGAGTGACAGTGGACTTGGGCTCCGCCACGGAAGAGAGTGTTTTTTCTGCCGTCCGCAAAGCCGGATACGGCATCCGATTCCCGGAGGAAGAGGGAACGCCGGAGAAAAACTCCCTGAAGTTGCGGTTGATCCTCTCTCTGATTTTTGCGGTCCCTCTGTTTTATTTGGCCATGGGACCCATGGTCGGCCTGCCGGTCCCCGGATTTTGCTCGCCCCACGGGCATCCGGCGGTGTATTCCTCTTTGCAGCTTGTTCTTGCTCTGTTTTGTATGATCATTGGGGAATCCTTTTATCGAAAGGGAATCCCGGCCTTGCTTCGGGGGCATCCCGACATGAACAGTTTGGTGGCTCTGGGTACTTTAGCGGGCTTTGCCGCCAGCGTATGGGCCTGGGTGCGGATCCTTCAGGGGGATGCCAACGCCGTCCATCACGGACTGTATTTTGAATCGGTGGGGGTGATTTTGACCCTCGTGACCCTGGGTAAGACCATGGAGGGCCGTTCCAAAAACAAAACCTTTGCCGCCATCCGAGCCTTAACGGCCTTTGCACCCCAAACCGCCTTGGTGGAGGCCGACGGCGAAATTCGGGAAATCCCCGTAGAACAGCTCCGCCCCGGGCAGGTAGCCGTGGTTCGCCCCGGAGGACGAATTCCCGCAGACGGAGAGGTGATCTTCGGAAGGGCGGCGGTGGACGAGTCCATGCTGACGGGGGAATCGGTTCCCGTGGAGAAGGGCCCCGGAGATTCCGTGTGGGCCGCCACGGTGAACCTCAATGGCGAATTGCGTCTCAAGGTCACCAAGACCGGCGGGGACACGGTGTTGTCCGAGGTCATCCGGTTGGTGGAGGATGCCCAAGGGAATCAGGCTCCCGTGGCCCGCTTGGCGGACCGAATCTCCGGGGTCTTCGTTCCCGTAGTCCTTGGTATTGCACTGATTTCCTCCATCGCCTGGTGGATCGTTGGAAAAGACCCGGAGTTTCTGTTAAACATTTTCGTTTCGGTTTTGGTCATTGCCTGCCCCTGTGCCTTGGGATTGGCTACTCCTACGGCCATTTTGGTGGGAACCGGGAAGGGTGCCTCCCACGGCATCCTGATCAAGGGCGGTGACGTGCTGGAAAAGACCCATCGGGTGGACACGGTGGTCTTTGATAAGACCGGAACCCTCACCCAAGGGCATCCCCAAGTTACCGATCTGATTCCCGAAGGGGGAGAAGAGGAAGTGGATTTGCTCTATTTTGCGGCCTCTGCCGAGGGAGGCTCGGAGCACCCCTTGTCCGAAGGAATTCTCCGGGCCGCAGAAGAACGGGGAATGACCCTCGCCCTTCCCCAAACCTTTGAAGCCTTGCAGGGCTTCGGAGTCAAGGCCCGGGTGGACGGACAGGAAATTTGCATCGGAAATCTTTCCCTAATCAAGGAATTTGCTGCCGTGTCCCCCAAAATAATGGCCGCTGCAGAGACCTGCTCGGCAGAAGGAAAGACCCCGGTTTTCGTGGCAAAAAACGAAAAATTGCTGGGTCTGATTGCCCTCGCCGACCGGGAGCGTCCCGAAAGTGCCGCCGCCGTTTCCATGCTGAAGGGGGAAGGCTTTCGGGTGGTCATGCTGACGGGGGACCGACGGGAGACCGCCCTTGCCATTGCCGGCCGTTTGGGCATCGACGAGGTGGAAGCGGAGGTCTTGCCTCGGGACAAGTACGCCGTAATCCGAAGACTGAAGCAATCGGGGCGGACCGTCGCCATGGTGGGAGACGGAATCAACGACGCTCCGGCCTTAGCCGAGGCAGACGTGGGCATCGCCTTGGGGTCGGGCACCGACGTGGCCATCGATTCCGCCGACCTGGTTCTGATGAAAAACGACCCCCGGGGCGTTTGGTCGGCCATGAAGCTTTCCCGAGTCACCATGAGAAACATTAAGCAAAATCTGTTTTGGGCCTTCGCCTATAACGTGGCCGGAATCCCCGCCGCGGCGGGATTGCTGACCCTGTTTGGCGGCCCCCTTTTGAATCCCATGATCGGGGCGGCGGCCATGTCCCTCTCCTCGGTCTGCGTCGTGGGAAACGCCCTGCGGCTGAATCGACTGAACCTGACCCTCCCGCCGGCAGATGCCTCCGGGGACGGTTCCTCGACTCTCTGTAAAATTCAACGGAAAAAGGAGAATCCTTCCATGAAAACCACCGTCTTTACCGTTCCCGATATGATGTGCGGACATTGTGAAAAAACCATCCGCACCGCCCTTTCCGCCCTGGATGGAGTTGGGGAAATTTCCGTGGATTTGACCGCAAAGACCGTTGCCGTCACCCACGACGACTCCGTCTCCCGGCAACTGCTGTTGCAGACCGTGGCCGCGGAGGACTTCCACCCCGAAGCCTGATGATCTTCCCCGCATAGAAAAAAGAACCGGGTCGTGCTAATGCACGACCCGGTTCTCTGTTAATTGCGTTGACTCACGGATTCGCTTGGAGGAAATCTCTAACCGTTTCGCTGGCCGGGATGAGGCCGGCACAGGCGGGGACGAGCCCGCTGACTCACGGATTCGCTTGGAGGAAATCTCTAACCGCTTCGCTGGCCAGGATGAGGCCGGCACAGGCGGGGACGAATACGATGCTTCCGGGGGCGTGGCGGGAGGAAGTTTCATCGGGGACTACGGTTTTTTTTGGTTCCTCCTCCGAGTAGACCACCTTCAGGCGGGGGATGTTGCGTTTCCTTAATTCCCGGCGGAGGATCCGT
>JAZTWH010000042.1:0-15673 GCA_045635765.1 Eubacteriales bacterium
GTTTATTTTATCGTAACTGGCAGGTCACGATTCCATTATAACACATCAGGAGTTTTTTACCATCTTCATCGGCAATAGCCTTTATTGAACCACGCGACTCTCGCGTGTTTTTCTGTGTACAAAAAACTCCCTTCTCGTAGGAGAGGGGAGTTTTAATTTTTATTTGCAGAAGGTTTCGACGTAGTTGTCCAGGGCGGCAGAGATAACCTTGACGGCATCGCCTCGGCTGTGGACTTCGCCGGCAACGGTTTCCTTATCCTCCAAAGCCTTGTAGACCTTGAAGAAGTGCCGCATTTCGTCAAAAATATGGGCCGGCAGCTCAGAAATATCCTTATATTGGTTGTAATTGGGGTCGGCAAAGGGGATGGCGATGATCTTTTCGTCGTTGCGTCCGTCGTCCAGCATGGTGATGTGTCCGATGGGATAGCACCGGGCCAAGGTCAAGGGGTCCAACGTCTGAGAACAGATGATCAGCACGTCCAAGGGGTCTCCGTCGTCCCCGAAGGAACGGGGGATAAACCCGTAGTTTGCCGGGTAGTGGGTAGCGGTATACAAGATGCGGTCCAGCATAATCAGGCCCGTCTCTTTGTCCAACTCGTATTTTTTCTTACTGCCCTTGGAGATCTCCACCACCGCCACGAAATCCTCGGGAGTGATTCGCTTGGGGTCAATATCGTGCCAAATATTCATAGTCCTCTCCTTTCCGAATTGAGAAAAAACCGGAAGGCATCGCGTCTTCCGGTTCTGGTTTGAATTCAAATTACTTCTGGCTACGGAAGCAGTCGCTGCAGTAGACCGGACGGTCCTCGCGAGGTTCAAAGGGAACCTTGCACTCTTTTCCGCAAGCGGCACAAACGGCGTCATACATCTGACGTTCGCTGTTTTCGCCACGGGCGGTTTTGCGAGCCTGACGGCAGGATTTGCAACGCTGGGGTTCGTTGGTGAAGCCCTTTTCGGCGTAAAATTCCTGCTCACCGGCAGTGAAAGTGAATTCTTGTCCGCAATCTTTGCAGACCAAAGTCTTGTCTTCGTACATTGGGATTAACCTCTTTTCCATATTCCGCAGCGGCAATCCGTCGCCACTGGGTTCATTATATCCGATTTCCGCAAAAATGTCAATACTTTCCACATTTTTGAAACATTTCCCAAAACATTTTTGTCCACTTGACCCGAAGTCCATCCAGATAACGGCCGTTTTTTGGTTATTCTGACAAAATTATTTCCCGCCCAACACCCGTGTCATGAAGGCTTCGGTAGATTCCCCCGAGGCCCGGTTGAACCGCCCAAGGTGATACAACGTCTCCGGCTGATTGGGAGAAAGAAGGTTCACCCGTTCCACACAGGTCATGGCGGCGGAAAATCCCAAAGATTGCAGAACAAACACCGCCTCCTCACTCACCGCCCCGTAGGGATAGGCGAACACCGCCGGCGTTACCCCCGATCTTTCCTGAAGGACCGACTGCAATTTACTCAGATCATTGGACAAGGTGGCAGAATAAGCCGCCACCGATTCCCCGGCCAGCCGCATACATCCAGTACGCTTGCCCACAGAGTGCATTTCGTAGGTATGATTGCCGATTTCAACCATCCCCGACCGGACAAGATAGGAAATATCTTCCCAGGTAAGATAGGCGTAGGACGGATTGGGATCCGGGTGTCGGGTGTAGGTTTCACAAAAACTGCCGACCACCGAAATGACCGCCCGCATGCCGTATTTTTGCAATATGGGAAGAACGTAGGTTCGGTTGTTGAGAAATCCGTCGTCCAGAGTAATGACCACCGGCTTGTCGGGCAGTGCCGTTTTATGCAACACGTAATGGACCAGGTCCGACACGAACACCGCCGTGTATCCCTGCTCCGAAAGCCACCGCATATCCTCCTCAAAAACCTCCGGCGACAAAATATAGGGGGATTGGACCCGATTATACCCCACGCTGTGATACATCAAAATGGGGACTTCCACCCCGGAGGATGCGGTACAAGCCACGTGAACACAGCAGACCGAAATCAACATTCCCCCAACAATCACCATCGCCACCACCGTAAGGATTCCCTTCCGCCCGCTGACCACCATTTGCATCTTCCCTCGCCCCTTTCCTTCTTCCATCTTACGCGAAGGGTTAGAAAATAATGATAGAAGTAAGAAGCCGAGTAATCTTTTTTGGGAAAAGAAACGAATTAAAATCGGGCGTGAGAAATCACGCCCGGTTTTTGCAGCTACTTTAACGTAGATTGAGACACTGACCCGATCCCTTCCGTCATTGTCCTGAATTGCTCCAAATTTATTTGCTAAACGAAACCTTGATAATATCAGATTCTTTTACCGTATCAAACGTCTCAAAATCAAAGAAGATCAGCGTCAATTCCAGTTCTGAAATATCCGTAATTCCATTATCTACAAGATCTGACTCCATAAAAGTTATACTGGAATATGCAACCTTTTGGGAACTAACATCACAGGAAAAAACGGGATCAACCATAAAACCATTCACCGAAACGTCTCTGGCCTGGACGGTAAGATCTCTTCCCGAATTATTCTCTATGTAAAGATACAGTTCCGAACCCCAAAAACTATCTTCACTGCTCAACTTTTTTGCAACGACCTTGACGCCATCCCCATTGTACAGCAGTTCTCCGGAATCATCAAATGTCTGTACGAACGAAGGGTCCGCAGAAGTGGTCAATTGAATAACTTGAGAGGAAAATACGGTATCATAGGTTTCAGAATTAAGGAATACGATCTTGAATTCAATATCCTTTATAACTTTGATACCAGCAGTTTCCAACTCCCCGGAGGAAAAAACGATTGTAGAGTTTGCTTTTTTCCCTCCAGCAACATCTTCCGAGAACAAAGTATCAATCATTGCCCCGTTGACCGCACTGTCTCGCACCTGAATCGTAAGGTTTTGTGCAGAATTATTTTCAATCAGCACCTTCACCCCGGGTCCAAAAAACCCCGAATAGTCCATGCCCGTCACCGTAACCTTGACGTTATCTTGTTCTGCGATAACAGTTTCCGAAAGTGTTGCCTCACTGCCTATCCCTCCAATGGGACTTTCTGTCCCTCCAATGGTGCTTTCTATCCCACCGGCGGACCCGTCCACACAAGCGGCTAAAGACACGGTTAAGACAAGTAAAATTCCCAATGCCAATATCTTTTTCATTTTTTGTCTCCTTATGTTGTCTATTTTTAGGGATCGCAATCTAATTATACAATAATAGTTTAATATTGTCAACCTTTAGTATAATAATTTCATCTAAAAGTCAAGTTTATACACTTAAGAGTGCTTACTATTTCACCTAAAATTTAATATACTATATTTACAAGTGAATTCATGAGGTGGTATTATGGATGCAATGAATCTAAAAGAAATTGGACGGAGAATCAGTGAACGAAGAAGACAATTAGGATATACCCAAGAACAAATGGCAGAATGGATGAACGTTTCCATTCAAATGATTTCAAATTTGGAACGGGGCAATAAGTCTATGCGAATAGAAAATCTGCTCAAAATCTCCGTCCTTTTAAATATTAGCACGGATTACATTTTAAGGGGAACAAAAGGGGTTGCCGATACGTCCGATGTTGCAAGACAGTTGGAAAAGCTATCAGAAAGAGACTTCCAAATGGTGCGTATGATTGTTGAATATTGTCTGAACAAAAACTAAATGGGGATAAATATCTTCGCAAATTCTTTTCTTCCTCGGCTTATTACGCTCGCTTTCGACCAGAATATGACCGATGCCATGCCTCCCACACCCCCCTGCCTTGACAATTTTCGACAACTGTGATATACTGTAAAAAATGCGAAAAAGGCGAGGAAACGGGTTTGGAATACATAGCTCATGCAACTCAAATTGCTCATATCACCCATCAACGGATGGATCAGGAACGGGCCCTGTACGGATTGCGGGACGCCACGGTGGAGGATTGCACCTTCGCCGGACCGGCCGACGGGGAATCGGCACTGAAGGAAGCGAAGGGAGTGGCGGTAAAGAACTGCAATTTCTCTCTTCGGTATCCCTTTTGGCATACGGAGGATTTCTCCTTGGACCACTCCCACATGGACGAAGGGGTCCGGGCCCCGTTATGGTACGCAAAAAAGGGAGTGATTTCCCATTGCATCCTGAAGGGTGTCAAAACATTGCGGGAATGTGAGGAGATCTCCTTTGCCCATTGCATCGTTCACTCGGACGAATTCGGCTGGCGTTGCCGGAACGTTACCATGAACGACTGTGCTGTCACTGCCCAGTATTTTCTCTTTGAGACCAAGGGAGGAGAGTTAAAAAATCTTCAGTTAAACGGAAAATATTCCTTTCAATATACGGAAGATCTGACCGTGGAAAATTGCGATTTAAATACCAAAGATGCCTTTTGGCACAGCAAGAACGTCACCGTGAAAAACTGCACCGTCCGGGGAGAATATCTGGGTTGGTATTCGGAAAACCTTACCCTCGTCGGATGTAAGATCGTGGGCACACAGCCCCTTTGTTACTGCAAAAACCTTACCCTGGTCGACTGCACCATGGAACAGACTGACCTGTCCTTTGAGTATTCTTCGGTCAACGCCAAAATCCTGGGCCATATTGATTCGGTGAAAAATCCCGCCCGGGGAAGGATCGTTGCAGACAGCATCGGACAAATTCTCACGGAAGGCTCTGTCCGGGAAACCGATTGTGAAATTATCGTAAATTCTTAAACCGTAACGGATTAAAACCAGCCCTTATTTTGAAAAAATAAGGGCTGGTTTTTATTGCTATATCATGAAATTTGAGGGTTAAAAAGAGCCGTTATCTTTTTACGCCGTCAAAAGAAGGATTATACATATAAAAATTCCGGCAGTTCATCTTTTCCTGGGCGATGCGTTGGCATTCACCGTTCTTACCAAATCAAAAAGATGCCCAAAAACCCTTGATACATAAGGGTTTTTGAGTATTTTGCATTTTCACCGATTTTTTCGATTTTTGCCCTTTTTCAATGCAAAAATAATCTGGAAAAAGAATACAAATTCATTTTCGAAAAAAATTCATAGTAAAGTCCTTTTTATTGGACAATAACAGTGCTATAATAGTATCAAAGATAGGAAAACTTTAATATAAAAAGCGATTATGCTATAATGAACATCATGTGGGGTGAACTACTTGTTTTGCGATGAAAAGATAATGGCTGTATATCTGGGTCAAAATGAATACATTGATGATGCTAACTGCTGGTTCGATGTTTATCACGAGATTGCATTTCACACTACCGAGGGATATCGTCTTCTGTTGGAGACGGATAGTTATATGATTTCGTTAGGTGCTGATGGAGTTTCTGTCATCAACAAGGATGAGTTCAAACCTATTGAGCACGAATGGTTAGAAGAATATATCCATAATCTTGAAGACGAAGTCATAGTTGATTTTGAATCAACATTGTTTGTTGGTCAGCGAATTGTGTCCGTTGAAGAAAAGGACGAATTCTACCTGATTGGGCTTGATAACTTCTCTTTGAAATTATTTATCTACGAACTCGGTAAGATGGATAAGTCCCTTGAACGGAAAGACCATTGGTCTTACAACAATATTCTTGGTTTTGACCGCTTTATAAAGAGCAAGTGCCCCATCTGCGGCGGCGAGGGTGAAGTTCTGCTTGATTTTGTTTGCGACTATGTTGTTCATTGCAAGTCCTGCAAGAAGTCAACCTGTGCTGAAATGCAGATAAGACACGCGATTGAAAATTGGAATAACGGTGAGGTCTATTACGACCTTTCTGACATTACCATTGAATGAGGTGAGAAAATGGAAAACCTATGGAGATATGCCGTTGCTGGTAATATAAAGAAAACCCGTATTGATGAAAATGGTATTTTACGATATGGAACTGCGGCGTTCAAGGGAAATACAAAAGTATATCTTTGCGGTCGCTTGTGGGATGAAAGATTGCCAAACGAAAACAAGAAAGAAATTTCCGTTCTGGGACTTAGTCGGGGCGGAAGATATTATGTTGATAGTGTACCAATCAATTTGCTTGAAAATTTGAGAATTACAAGAGTGTATACTCCAAAGGTACTGGACATAATGTCTGATTTTGAGTTTTGTGAATGTTGGTGGGGAAACTCACAAGAAGAGCGAGACGACGCCTCGGCATTCTTAATGCGACTGAAAGAAAAGTATAGAATAGAATAGAATAACAGTCTGGATGGTATGTAAAATGGATGCTAAAAACACTTTTGACGAGCACGACTTAATTGATATGATGTTCGCCAGCACTGATATATGCGCTTTTAAAATTCTATTTGAAAAGGATAAAGACCCGAAAAAATGGAGCGAACTTTTACATATGTGTTACTGGGAACAAAGTTATGAAAGTGTCGGCGGCGACGAGGGATACCTCGAAAACCCTCCTATAAATGAAAAGAAACTGAAATATTTAGAAGAATTGATAAAATTTTTAGAGGGTTCAGGCATTGAGGCAGTAAATGATGCCCCTGATGTATAAATAATCATTAATAAATAAGGTGATGATAAAATGAACGAATGTGCATATAAACCCAAGAAAAAAAGTCGGGTTCAACAAATCAACGAAAGCATACTGCAAAATATCGACACCGTATATAAACTGCGGAGGATACAATACACTTTTGTCGATAATAAGCCCTGCTATGTATATACTATTTCTCTCGTCAAAAATTATACCCAATCACTGAAGGAACAAACTCTATCTTTTTATGAACACCTTAAAAGCATTGTTTCTTCGGAAGAGGTGCTTACTACCGACAATAAGGGCTTTAAAATTATCTCCACCGATTTTGAGGTAACGTACTGCATAGAGGCGTGGAGAAAACACGCTGACAAAACAGCATACATTGAAAACGGAGAAGTCATCATTGAATTGATTCACCATATGAGTTGCGAGCAAGCAGCATATATCTTCAAAAAGCACAAAATTGAACCGCTTGAGTTGCTCAACACACTGGAAGCCTTGCAGGGATATAATACCCCCGCAGAAAAATATACAGCACTTGCAAAAACAAAGATACTACGCACAATCTTATCAAAGGAAGAAACAAAATAAGTTGTTCCCCGAAGAATCTTCTTCGGGGAATATCTTTTGCAGAGCAGATTACCGCTTTACACCGTCAAACGAGGGGTTATACATATAATAATTCTTGCAATTCATCTTTTCCTGGGCGATGCGCATTCCTTCTGCAAAGCGTTGATAGTGTACGATTTCCCGGGCCCGGAGGAATTTAATGGGGTCCCGGACGTCGGGATCGTCCACCAACCGCAGGATGTTGTCGTAGGTGACCCGTGCCTTCTGTTCCGCACCGAGGGATTCGGCGAGATCGCCGAACAGATCGCCCTTGACGTTCAGGGTGGCGGCGGTAAAGGGGTCGCCGGCGGCGGATTGGGGATATACGCCGGTGGTGTGTTCCACAAAATATTCGGAGAATCCCTGCTTTTTCAGTTCCTCCTCGCTCAGGCCCTTAGTCAACTGGTGAACGATGGTCCCCACGATCTCCAAATGGCCCAATTCTTCGGTGCCAATGTCGGTGTAGGTGGCTTTCAGCTCAGGATAGGGCATGGAAAAGCGTTGGGACAGATACCGCATAGCGGCACCCGCTTCTCCGGAGGGACCGCCGTACTGGGCAATGATAAACTTTGCCATTGCCGCATTGGGGTTTTTAATCTTTACGGGGTACTGCAGTTTTTTTTCATATACAAACATAAGTCGTCGTCCTCTCCTTTAATCAAGATCCCAAGGCCAAGGATCGCAGACCCATTGCCACTTATTCCCCTCGTAGGGGCAACTGTGGGTGAGCATCCCGTAGGAGTCGTTGTATTTTTTTCGCAATTCCTTTGCGGCGGCGGTGTATTCCCGTTGTGCTTTTAACGCATCTTCGCAATCGGGGTGGGTATCGAGAAACAGTCCGGCTTCCCAGGCAGCAAACTGCTGTTCCGACAGCTTACGGAGCAATTTTTCACGTTCAGTCATCTTTGTTTTCCTCCCCGGAACGGCAAATCAAGTTCGCAGAATAAGGTTCCTCTGCAAAGGGCTTCCTCCGGCGAATAGAGCTTGCGGAATTTTTGCATGGGAGCATACATGGAGCCCACGGGCAGATTGTCAACGCAACGGTAGTCGCAATTGCAGTCTTCCGGCATGGGTTCGGGCCGGGGCGGCTGAGGCTTTATCGGGAAAAAGATCCCTGCTTCGGCGACGTCTTCGGAAAAATCATCGGTATTTAAAAAATCCCGGATCATCATATCAGTTCCTTTCACGATGTTCGACGGGCGGATTTTGCCCGTCATTCTATCCTATGAAAAGACTGTCGAAAATGTGAAACAGGAGCAGATTCCCTGCTCCTGTTTTTGCAACATTTTCGTTTCTGTTTTGACGATAATTGATATTTAATTCTTACAAATGCGGTCCTGATACAGCCGGAGCTTGCCCCGGTAGATAATTTCACCGCCCCGCAGGTTGAGAAACTCCATGGGTTCAGGGAATTTGCTGAACAGGTCCTCCTGGGCAAGATCGAAGCTCAGTAGGAAATCCAGGACAAAGGAGGAGCAATAGTAGGTATTCTCCCGAAGAAACTGAATCTTGATTGCGGCAAGCAACAGCCCTAAGGTGTCGTAACGGTATTCCCGCCGATTCCGATACATGGTCTCCAGCCGGGCCTCGATTTCATCCTTCATCTCCTTGGTTACGGGCAGGGACAGGACCACGGCCTCGGTTTCGGAAAACCGTTTAAAGGTTCCGAAATGAGGGGATTCCAGGACAAAGCCGCCCCAAAAGGGATTGTACGGATTTTTCCGGCCAAAGGAGTACATCCGATTCAGCTCGGGGTCTGTGGAAAGGGACACGTGATTGTAATCGGCGTGGGTAATTCTCTTCAAAATCCGGGAGAGAATGGTCCCGGTCTGGGTAACTACGATAAAAATACGCTCTGTCATAACCTTCACCTTTTTACAGAGAGATCCCCATGGATTCCTGAAGAAGCATGGAAAAAAGAGTTATTACGGTCAACCCGGCATACAGTCCCGTAAAGATCCAAAAGAAGGGGGCCTTCCGAACCGCCTGACGGGCATCGGCAGCGGAAAGGGAGTGGGGAATCTCCCTTAAGGTAAATTGTTTTTTCCGAATCAGCCAAAGAACGGACAAGGCTCCGTAAATCACGAAGAAAAGGTCCGCTCCATATCCCACAAGGGTCTGAACCTCTGCTCCGGCCCAACGGGAAAGATACGTAAGAAGACACGCAAAGGCATTGTTGACGAAATGGAACAGAATGGGGTAAAGCAAATTTCCCGTCTTGACGTACACGAACCCCAGAACCAAGCCCAGGGCAAAGGCAAAGGGAATCTGTTGCACCGTAGCGTGCATCATTCCAAAGGCAAAGGCAGAAACCCAGACGGCCGTCCAGGGGTGGAAGTGCTTTAACAGACCCGTTACGGAAGCACGGCACAAAACCTCCTCACAGATGGGAGGCAAAATGGCCAGAACAACAAAATAGCAAACAGCCTGGGGAAGATCCTGGGGATCGTAGGAAGAAAGAACGTCGGGGATGCGGATCCCCATTCCTTCCAGCAACGCCATCAAGATGGTCACGGTGTAGTTCATCACCACCGTAACGCCCAAAAATACCCCGAGCCAGGGAACAAAATCCCCCTTCAAGGGTTTGACCGTAACCACCGACCGAAGGGGGATTCGGATCAATTTCAGAGCGATCAAAGCCATGGCACAGGTGGCCAAGGGATACAAAAGCTGCGGTAAAACGAACTGCGTATAATAGGACGGGACCGAAACTCCCATCTGGGATAGGATTATGAAGACATAAGACGGGACCGACACCGCCGACTGTACGGCTAAGGTCAGCGTCATGATCAAAAACGCCTGATTCACACGGCTTTTCATGAGCAATTGAGGGGTCATGGGGTTCCTTTCTCTGCAATTCTGTGGAAAATAGCAGTTTGGACAGAAAAATACTTGACATTTTCTGAAATAATGGTATAATATATTTATCAATATTTTGTTTTGCAGCCTGCATCCCGGAAGGAGTTCAAAACCGATGAAGTTAAAACATTACGGAATCGCCCTTGTTCCCGCTTGCCTTGCGGCCTTTTTGTTCCGGGCAGTGGAGCTGATCGTGGCCATAGATCCCAAGACCGGCTATTTTGTATCGGGGTCCATCCTGCCAACACTTTTTGACGGATTTCTGATCCTCACGGCCCTCTTCTTCGCCTCCGTACTGCTGATGAAAAACGAACCGAAGCCGGCGGTGGTTCGCCTCTACCGGGCGACGGTGTTTGACACCGCGATGGGAATCGGTGGCTCCGTTTTGCTGGTCACCTCGGCCCTGTATGAATTTTTCAGCGGACTTTCCGCAGGAACCGTAATCCTTGACGGAACGTTCCTCGTAAGCCCCGTGCTGTGGCAGATGATCCTTTCCCTGTTTTGTGCAATCTTTCTGATCTTCTTCGTCACGTATCCGAAACGGAGCGCGAAACAAAACCTTTGGAGAATTTTCTCTCTGTCCCTTACAGTTCATTATCTTTTCGCGCTGATCGTGAATTTTCAGGACCTGAACGTGGTCTTTTCCCGAACCTTCGGCATCTACCTGATTACCTTCTACGGCGTTGCAGCAGCATCGGGGATCAACTTTTCCAAGCTTCTCGCCCGCCTTCCGGCACGCAAGGGCTTCCTCTTTTTCACCTGCATGATGGCCGTTATGACGGCAGTCCGATTCGCCGACGGGGTGCTTTCCCTGATTCCGGGCAACCCTTACGGCATCCCCATCCACCTCTTGGGCTTCCTGGCTGACACATGCATCACCCTTTTCATGGTGTCCCAGATGGGAAAACTGATGGTCCGCAGACCGAGAAAATCTGCCGCCGAACCCCCCTCGAAGGAACGCGAGTCCGCTATTGCGGAAGACTCCTCGAAGGAACGCGAGTCCGCTATCGCGGAAGAAGAATAAAAGTGTTTTGTGGTCCCCCGATTTTGCCGGGGGACTTTTTTTATCCCTTACAGACGTAGCAGACCCATTCCTTTTTTTGCTTGGTCTCGCACACGGTAAATCCGTTTTTTTCCAAGGCGGCACGGACCTCGGGGGCACGGGGGGACAGGATTCCGGAGGTAATGAAGTATCCTCCGGGCTTTAAGTACCGGCGAACCCGGCCGGACAGGGGGATAATCACGTCGGCCACAATGTTGGCAACGACCAGATCGTAGACCTTTCCCTCCAGCCGTTCCTTCAGCAACGTATCGGAATCATCCAAAATATTTCCCCCGATTCCGTCAAATACTCCGGAAAAGGAGTTGAGGGCAGCGTTTTCCTTAGACACACGGGCGGCGGCAGGATCAATGTCGATGCCCAGGGCACGTTCCGCACCGCAGAGAAGGGCGGTGATGGACAAAATGCCGCTTCCGCACCCCACGTCCAGAACATGGTCCCCTGGGACAACACATTCCCCCAGGGCCTCGATGCAGGATGCGGTGGTTTCGTGGGACCCGGTTCCGAAGGCCAGGCCCGGGTCGATGACTAAAATTTTTTCTCCGGGTTTTTTTTCATATTCCTCAACCTGCCAGGCCGGAACAATGGTAATGGGTCCCACCGGCAACGGGTGATAATACTTTTTCCATCCGTTGAGCCAGTCGGTGTCCTCCACCTGGGCGTAGGACACCTGATAAGAGATCCCCTCGGCACCCAAGCGACCTTCCATATATTCCATGGCTCCCGCAAGATTGGCATCCTTATCAAAATAAATATGGACCACGGCGGTAGACGTATCCTTCGCCATCAATTCCTCGTCCACCAAGTTAATGGCCTTGACCAATTCGCAATCCATCATGTCGGAATAGTCTTCCAAATAGATGCCCCCCACGTCGGTCATTTCCGCAATATCCACGGCGGTCTGAGCAGCGGAGGAAGGCAGGGTCAGGGTTACTTCAATATATTCCATAGATTACCGTTCCTTTTTCTGATATTCCTTACAAAGGTCATTTAAAAAGCAATCCTCGCAGCGGGGTTTTCGGGCATCGCAACATTCCCGGCCGTGATGGACCAAAGCATGGCAAAACCGCATACTTTCCCCCGGGGGAACGATCTTCCGCAAGGCCCGTTCCACCATCCAAGGATCCTTGGTGTCTACCACAAACCCCAGCCGATTGGCAAGACGGATGCAATGGGTATCGGCAACGATCACTCCGGGTGCGTGATACAGTTCTCCCATCAAAAGGTTTGCGATCTTCCGTCCCACTCCGGGCAAGGCCAAAAACCCTTCCAACGTTTGGGGGATCCCATCCTTTTTAAGTTCCTGCGCCATGGCCACGATGTCCTTGGATTTCATGTGATACAATCCGCAAGGCCGGACCACAGACTCCACCTCCGAAAGATCGGCCTCGGCCAAGGATTCGGGGTCGGGCCAACGGCGAAACAATTCTTCGCAGACAATGTTCACCCGTTTATCGGTGCATTGAGCCGAAAGCCGGGAGGCTACCAACAATTCGTAGGGGTTTCGGAAGTTTAAGGCACATTTCAACACGGGATAATGGGAAAACAGACGGGAGGAAATGGCATTGTAATCGGGCTTCACGTTTCTTCTCCCTTCAGCAGATCCCAATATTTTTTTGCTGCTTGTTCGGTCTTATTGTCCCCATAAACATAGTATTTGTCCTTTTTCAGGGCATCGGGCAGATATTGCTGACCAACGTAATGGCCGGGGAACGCATGGGGATATTGATACCCGGTCCCATGGTCCAACTTTGCAGCTCCGCCGTAATGCCCGTCCTTCAAATGAGCAGGGATCTCCCCTGCACCGGCGGAACGGATCTTCTCCATGGCACTGTCAATGGCACAAATGGCACTGTTGGATTTGGGGGCCGTAGCCAGAAGCAACGTGGCCTCCGCCAAGGGAATCCGGGCCTCGGGAAAGCCCAATTGCAAGGCTGCATCCACGCAGGATTTGACGATGGAAATAGCCTGAGGATAGGCCAGCCCAACATCCTCGGCTCCGATTACCAGAAGCCGACGGCAGATGGAGGGAAGATCCTCCGCCAAGACCAACCGTGCAAGATAATGGACGGCCCCGTTCGGATCGGACCCTCGGATGGACTTCTGAAAGGCCGATAAAATATCGTAATGGGAGTCTCCGTCCCGATCGTAACGCATACTGCTCTTCTTGGAGACCTCTCCGGCGGCTTCCAGGGTAACGGTGATCTCCTTTTGCCCCGGCTTGCGGCTGCACAAAACCTCCACCGTATTCAGGGCCTTTCGCACGTCTCCCCCACAGGTCGCGGCAATGTGGGCCACCACCCCCTCCTCCACCGTCAAGGTGACGGAAGGATCTTTCATGGCTCGAAATCCCCGGTCAACGGCGATCTCCAGATCTTTTCGCTCCAAGGGCCGGAATTCAAAGACGGTGCACCGGGATAGAATGGCACCGTAAATATAAAAATAAGGATTCTCCGACGTGGAAGCAATCAGCGTAATGGACCCGTTTTCAATAAATTCCAACAAAATCTGCTGCTGCTTCTTGGTAAAATACTGCATCTCATCCAGATACAGAATAATTCCCCGGTCGTTGCCCAAGGCCCCGATCTGGTGAATAATTTCTTTAATATTATCGGTATTCGCCGTGGTTGCGTTGAGCTTATACAACGTTTTATCGGCCTGCTTTGCAATAATATGGGCAAGGGTGGTCTTCCCAATCCCCGCGGGACCGTAGAAAATCATATTGGGAATATTGCCGCTTTCAATAATATTGCGAAGGGGCTTATTGGGTCCCAACAAATGCCGCTGTCCCAACATTTCCTCCGGAGTTTCCGGCCGCAAGCGGGCAGGCAAGGGAGTATACACCGTCAATCACCTCACAAATAACAAATCTACAATACATTATACCATGTTTTCACCCGTTTGTAAAGTAAGTTTTATAAATCGTAAAAAATCCGTGAAAAAACTTGACAAAAGTCCAAGGGATATGGTAAAATAAAAAAATGAAAGGGGGAGGAAACAATGCTTTTTTCTGAAAAAATGGCGGCAATTCCCCAACCGAAACGGGCAAAGCTCTGGCAGGAATACCGAACCCTCTGCACGGCCCTGGCACTAAAGGTCCAACTGGACCGCCAACAACGGGCCCCGACCCAAGAAGAACTGGCCCCCCTCAAAGGAGCCGCAATCAACGCAAACCGCATTTTGGAAGAATTTCATATGCCCCCTTCCTTTTCCCCGGAAAAGGAGGACTTTTTCCCTTTGCTTCTCGCGGAATTATCGGCCCTGCGGGCCACCCCGTCCAAAGGGGATTAAGAGGATTAGGGAGGCTCCGCACCGGAAACGATGGGTTTTCGAGGGAACGTTGGAATAGCTGTTTTTTTTAAAAACAATTACGGAACCAAGTTGTGGCAACACGGCACAATTTGGTTCCGTTTTCTTGTTTTTGGTATTTTATCGTTGGGTAAAGACCCAGTTTTCGATGCCGGCGTAAAATTCCGAGACCGAGCCCCCGAATTCCCCGGTGACGTCCATGCTGACCGCAAGGGCATCCAAGGAATAATACAAGGGAATCAAGGGCATACCGTTCTGAAAATTACTGACAAAGGTCCGAACGTCGCCCGTTCCCTTCAGAACCGTTTCTGCCTCTGCCCGAAGGCCCTCGTAGGTTCCGGCGGGTTCCCCCGTATTGCAGACCGACGTGGAAAACAACGCGGACAGGTCCAGGTTGTTCGACAGGTTCACTTCCCCCAAATACAGGTCAAAATTGAGGGACTTCACGGCCGTCTGATACTCATCCCAGGTCACCTGGACCACTTCGGCTCCAAAACCGGCGGCCTCCAGGGCCTTTCCGATGTTCTCTGCAGCCTTTAATCGGGAGGAGCTTTCCCGGTTGACCAAAATCCGCAGGGTGACGGGCTTGCCCTGGTACTTGCGGACGTCTCCGTCCAACAGGAATCCCGCTTCGGTAAAGGCATTGCCTGCCGAGACGGGGGAAAGAATATTCGGGTTCAGACCCGCCTGCTTGGTTTCACTCCAAGCGGGGTTCAGGGGGTACCACACGGGAGAAGCAAATCCGTTCCGTGCCTCGGCGACCAAGGAAGAACGGTCGATCAAATAGGTCAGACCCCGGGAAAAATTCACGTTTGCCAATTCTTTTCGGGATTTATTGACCGCCAAAAAGGTAAATCGATTGGTGGGGATGGGGACGATCTCGTTATCGGAACGGTATTCCTCCGCCCCCAAGGACAGGTCCGCGTAGATGGCCTGAAGGCGTCCGTAATTGAAATTATAGACCATGGCCTCCTTGTCCCCGATGCCAAGCAAGGAAATGCGGTCCACGGAGTAGGACCCTTCTATGCAGTTGCAATGGGTCTTGACCAGATCCAACCCCTTGGTATTATCAAACCGATACCGGCCGCACCCCACGGGATACCCCGCAGGATCGGTGGACCCGATTTTGACGATGGGAATATTCAGCAGATTCAATTGGGTGGGGGTATAAGACCGGAAGGTAATCTGGAAGGTAGTTTGGTCCACGGCTTGATAGGAACGAATATACGAGAAAACCTCGGCCCACACCGAATCCGTTTTCTGGGCCCGGCGGTAAGAGGCTTCGCAATCCTCCGCAGAAACGGCCGTTCCATCGGAAAACTGCAGATCCGACCGAAGGGTCACCGTAACGGTGTTTCCCTCTACCTGAT
>JAZTWH010000043.1:0-14129 GCA_045635765.1 Eubacteriales bacterium
CGGATATCCTTTTCGGCAATCATTTCTTTATTGTGAAGGGTTGCTTTTTCTACGGTGGATCCTGCCAGCAAAACGGGATCAAAGACCGCCAAGGGCGTCAAAACTCCCGTCCGCCCCACGTTGATCCGAATTTCCCGCAAAACCGTCTCCTTTTCTTCCGGGGGATATTTAAAGGCAATGGCCCATTTGGGGAATTTGGACGTGGATCCGATCTGTCTTCGCATGGAAAGATCATCTACCTTGATTACCGCCCCGTCAATGTCAAAGGGAAGGGAAGACCGCAATTCCCCCAGAGCTTGGATCTCTGCCCAAGCCTCGTCAACCGTATCAAAAATCTTGTGCTTCGGGCTGACGGGAAATCCGTATTCCTTCAATGCCTCCAACGTTTCGTTGTGGGAAGAGAACTCCCGCCCGTCGCAGAGCTGCAGATTGAAGACGAAAATACTCAGATTCCGGGAGGCCGTCACCTTGCTGTCCAGCTGCCGCAAGGACCCTGCCGCCGCATTGCGGGGATTGGCAAAAAGGGCTTCCCCCTCTTCCTCCCGCCGTGCGTTCAGGTCCGCAAAGGTCTTTTTCGGCATATAAACTTCCCCCCGGACGATCAGTCGGCGGGGTGCCTTGGGAATGGACAGGGGTAGGGCCTTGACGGTCTTCAGATTTTCCGTAATATCTTCCCCCGTTGTTCCGTCCCCCCGGGTCGCTCCCCGGACAAAGAATCCGTCTCGATATTCCGCCTGAACCGAAAGACCGTCGATCTTCAGCTCCACTACGTATTTCGCCTCGGGAAACTGCTCCTTGATCCGCTTGTCAAACTCCCGGATCTCATCCTCGGAAAAGGCATCCTGCAAGCTTTCCATGGGAACCTCGTGGACCACCGACTGAAATTGCTCCAGTACGGCCCCCCCCACCCGAAGATTGGGGGAATCGGAGCGGCGAAATTGGGGAAACTGTTCTTCCAGTTCTTTCAATTGCCGCAACAGCATATCGTATTCATAGTCGCTGACTTCGGGTGCATCCTCCACGTAATATTTCCGGGAATAATAATTAAGCCGATCGGTCAATTCGTTTATTTTTTGTTCCATTGTTCGGTCCCCTCCGCGAAATTTCCATACGCTTTTTTCTTATTATAACCTATTCATGTGTTTTTTGTGTGAAAAAACGGAAATATTTTGTAAATTTTCTCAATATCTCTTGAAAATTTGGAAAAAATGTGATATACTGCATTGGAATATTGTAAAAATCCACCCTCCGCAGGTTTTTCAAGCCGCGAAGGGAGAGAGAAAGGTGACTATTATGACCAACAACAAAGCGGTCCTCCAATGGATCGACGAAGTAAAGGCCCTGGTCAACCCCGACAGTGTTGTTTGGATTGACGGCAGCAAGGAACAGACTGAAGCCCTCCGTGCCGAAGCTTGCTCCACCGGCGAGCTGACCAAGTTGGATCAGGAAAAGCTTCCCAACTGCTATTTGCACCGTACCGCCATCAACGACGTTGCCCGCGTCGAAGGCCGTACTTTTATTTGTACCTCGAAGAAGGAAGATGCCGGTGCTACCAATAACTGGTGTGATCCTCAGGAAATGTACGCAAAGCTCAACGCTCTGTATAAGGATTCCTACAAGGGCAGAACCATGTACGTCATTCCCTATTCCATGTCCGTGGTCGGTTCTCCCTTCGCCAAGATCGGCATCGAGCTGACCGACTCCATTTACGTGGTTTTGAATATGCTCATCATGACCCGTGCAGGGAAGGAAGTCATTGACGCCCTCGGTGATTCCCCCGACTTCATCAAGGGTCTCCATGCCCGTAAGGACATTGACGAGGAGAACCGCTATATCGTCCACTTCCCCGAGGACAATACCATCATGTCCGTCAACTCCGGATACGGCGGAAACGTCCTTTTGGGGAAAAAGTGCTTCGCTCTGCGGATCGCTTCTTACTTGGCTCACAACGAAGGCTGGCTTGCAGAACACATGCTGATTCTCGGAATTGAGAATCCCCAGGGCGAGATCCGTTATATTTCCGCCGCATTCCCCTCCGCCTGCGGTAAGACCAATCTTGCCATGCTTATTCCTCCCGATCTGTACCGCGAAAAGGGCTACAAGGTTTGGTGCGTCGGTGACGATATTGCTTGGCTGCGGGTCGGCCCCGACGGCCGTCTGTGGGCAGTCAACCCCGAAAACGGCTTCTTCGGCGTTGCTCCCGGCACTAACAAGAAGTCCAACCCCAACGCTCTGGAAACCACCATGCGTGATACCATCTTCACCAACGTGGTTCTCAATAAAGATACCAACACCATTTGGTGGGAAGGCCTCGATAAAAATCCTCCCAAGAACGCCATCGACTGGAAGGGCAATCCCTGGAACGGCGAAACCTCTTCCGAGAAGGGTGCTCATCCCAACTCCCGGTTTACGGCTCTGGCAGAAAACTGCCCCTGCGTCTCCAAGGAATTCAACAATCCCGCAGGTGTCCCCATCGACGCTATCGTATTCGGCGGCCGTCGTGCCAAGACCGCACCCCTGGTTTATCAGTCCTTTGACTGGAACCACGGCGTCTTCGTCGGCTCTGCCATGGCTTCCGAAACCACCGCTGCCGCTTCCGGTGCCGTCGGTGTCGTTCGTCGCGATCCTATGGCAATGCTGCCCTTCTGCGGCTACAACATGGGCGACTACTTCGCTCACTGGCTGAATATGGGCACCAAGATTCCCAAGGCTCCCAAGATCTTTAACGTCAACTGGTTCCGCACCGATGACGAAGGTCACTTCATTTGGCCCGGCTTTGGCGACAATATGCGTGTTCTTATGTGGATCCTCGCTCGTTGCGACGGAACCGTCGATGCCGTGGAAACTCCCATCGGCTATATGCCCAAGGCGGAAGACATCAACATCGAAGGCCTCGATATTGATTTGGATACCGTTAAGGGTCTGCTTTCTGTCGATAACGACCTGTGGCTGGAAGATGCCAAGGGCCTGCGGGAATTCTATAATAAGATCGACTCCGTCGGCAATCGGATGCCCAAAGAACTTTGGAATCAGCTCGACGCCTTCGAAGCCCGTCTTTCTAAGTAATTATTGCAATAAAAATACCGCCTTTCCCACGGGGAAAGGCGGTATTTCTTATATGGAAAAATTACAGTGTTTTCGCAAATTCCTTTAAGTATTCCCGGAATTCTTCGCCGATCTCGGGATGCTTTAGGGCCGTTTCCACCTGGGCTTGCATGACCCCCAGCTTGTTGCCCATATCGTAGCGTCTTCCTTCAAAATCAATGGCCATCATCTTACCGTCGTGGGCCATCAATTTCATGGCGTCGGTCAGTTGCAATTCTCCGTTGGGGGCATAGGGCGTCTTGTCCAGATAATCAAAGACCTCGGGCGTAAGCACCAGCCGACCCAAAATCGAGAAGCAGGAGATGATCTCTTCCTTTTTTGGCTTTTCAATCATATCCCAAACGTCGTAAATTCGATCATCCACCTTTTCTACGTCCAAGGTGCAGTACTTCACCACCAGCTCCTCAGGAACCTCCTGAACGCCGACGACGCTCTTTCCGTAAGTTTCGTAAACTTTGTTCAGTTGTCCCACCACGGGCTTCTGATCGTTCATGATAACGTCATCCCCGTAGAGGAGGGCAAAGGGTTCGTCTCCTACGAATTTCTTTGCCAGAAGAAGGGCGTGACCCGTTCCGAGCATGTCCTTTTGCCGGGCATACACAATGTCTGCCAGCTCTGCAATTTCCCGGACCTGCTTCAGCATCCCGGCCTTTTGGGCACCGCCGGCTCTCAGCCGGTCCTCCAATTCGGGAGAATAGTCAAAATGGTCCTCGATCAAAGTTTTTCCCCGGGAGATAACGATCATAATGTCGTCAATGCCAGAAGCCTTGATCTCTTCCACCAAGTACTGCAATGCCGGTTTGTCTACGATGGGAACCAGTTCCTTGGGTACGGATTTGGTCGCCGGTAACATTCTTGTTCCCAAGCCGGCAGCCAGGATAACAGCCTTTTTGATTTTCATAATTCAATCCCTCGATTGTTTATTTTTTTATAATGCCGAACCAATAACAACAACGGAAGCCCCAGCCCGTAGCAGCACACAAGCTCGCTCAGTCCCACCTGTGCGGCCATGAGGGCAAAATAGGAGAGGGTCTTCGTTTCGCTGTATAAGGTCAGCATGATTCCGATCAGAAGTCCATTGGAGATTACCGGCGGCAGAGGTGCAAGCCACCAAAGATCCTTTTTCCGGCAAAGCTGTGTCCCCAAGCATCCCAACAGCGTCGCCCCCGTTCCCAGTATCAGATCCAGGGGGCCTACGGTGCTCATCAAATTGGCTAAAAAGCACCCCACCGTCAGTCCTGCCGTTGCCACGGGAAAGCAATAGGGTAGTACGGACATACATTCCGAAAAACGGAATTGAATCGGACCGTATCCGAATTCCCCTAAAACCCAGGTAAAGACAACGTATATTGCGGCGATCAGCCCGCAGAAGGCCACTTGCTTTGTCGAAAACTTCTTCATTTTTAATTTCTCCGTGTTTTGATTAGTGTCAGGGAATTGCGACTGACATTTTTTTGGAAGTCAATTTGGGCAGATTATGGATCTCGCAGCCTCCGGGAAGGAGACTGTGGATGGTGTCTTTCGACCCGGGAGAAAGGGTTTTTGAGAATCGAAGCTGCCAAAATTTTTCTTTCCAGGACAAAGTTTACCATATTTTTATCATTTAATTGTCACAAATTTATGACAAAATTTAGAATCTATTGCCCTTTTTGTCAAAAAATCCCATTCTGCAGGCCGTGTAATAGGTTTCCTCCTCGGGGGAAAAGGTTTTTACCACCAACAGGGGAGACAAGTTTCTTCGGTTTCCGCAGGGAAGATGCAGATCCAAAAGGACCCCTCCCTCCCCGTCGCTTGCATGGCAACCTAAGATTTCTCCCTTCATATCAATGGTCTCAAGGCCCCGTTTGGTCTTTTTTTCCGTGGGAATGGTTTCTGCGGAAAAGAAGGCGTTCCATTCTTCGGCGGTTTTCCCTTCAATAAACACCCGGTAATCGGCACTTTCAATGTCGTTAAAGTCGTTGTCCGATTCAAAGACGTCAAGGATCTTTAATCCCCGGGGCAGGGTGTCATTCAGCCGTTTTTTGATCTCCTCCGGGGGAAGGTCTTCCGTCAGCTTGATCTCAAAATATTCCCGTGTCCCTTCGATGCCCAAGGCTAAGGGAGCGGCAAAAACCAGATAAGGATGTGGATTGAATCCCTCCGTGTATTTTACGGGAATCTCCGCCCGGGACAGGGCACGGGTCATGCACCGCATCAGATCAAGATGGGACATGTAGATTGCCGTCGATTTTTTTTCAAATGCCATCCGGATCACAAACGTCACCTCCGCAAATTTTCTTTACTCCGCACCCGAGACACTGTTGCTTGCAGTTGGGGGAAGTTTTGTTTTCATAGGCGAGCTTTGCTTCTCTTGCGAGGAACGCCTTGGAGACGCCGCAATCCACCACGTCCCAGGGCAATTCTTCTTCGTAATCATAACGCCGACCCGCATAATCCTCGATGCGGATGTTTTGTTCGTTTATGGCTTCTACCCACAGATCGTACCGAAAATGCTCATCCCAGGCATCCAAAATACAGCCCTTTTGCCAAGCCCGGTAAATCAAATTTCCCAAAGCCCGGTCTCCCCGGGAAAAGACCCCTTCCATCACGCTGGTTTTTCCTTCGTGATAGTTGAGCTTGATCTTTCTGGACGTAATGGCGTTTTTCAGCAATTGCTGACGGCGGTGGATCTCATCCAGCCCGATCTGAGGCTCCCACTGGAAGGGAGTAAAGGGCTTGGGAACGAAGGTGGAAAGACTGATGGTCACCGAAACGCCCTTTCCGTTTTTCTTCGTTTTGAGCTGATAATAATAGTCAACGATCCGCTGTGCCAAATCTGCAATGGCTAAAATATCCTCGTCGGTTTCCGTGGGAAGTCCGATCATAAAGTACAGCTTTACCGACGCGTTGCCTCCTGTAAAGGCAATCCGGCAGGATTCAAAAATATCTTCCTCGGTAATATTTTTATTGATCACGTCCCGCAGTCTTTGGGATCCCGCCTCGGGGGCAAAGGTCAACCCTGAGGACCGAACCGCCCGAAGCTTTTTCAAAAGCTCGTCGGAAAAATTATCAATCCGCAGAGAAGGCAACGCCAAATTGATTTTTCGGGGGGTGCAGTAATCCAGCAAAAGGTCGGCAAATTGCGGTAATTTCTCATAGTCACTGCTGGAAAGGGAGGTCAGGGAGATCTCGTCGTATCCCGTAGACCGGCAAAGCTTTTTAATATTTTCCATCATCACTTCCGGGGATTTCTGCCGGAAGGGGCGGTAGATCATTCCGGCCTGACAGAATCGGCAACCCCGGATACAACCCCGCATGATCTCCATGGAGATTCGATCGTGAATGACCTTGGTGTTGGGGACGATCAGCTTTTCCGGATAAGGGGCCTTGTCTAGATCCTTGATGATTCTGCGACGGACCTTCACCTTCCGATCGTGAATTGCCGGAACGTAGCAGGATTCCATTTTGTCTGCCTTCTCCAGAAATTCTTTCTTATTCCCCTTACACTCCTGCCACAGATCCACCAATTGTAGGAGGGTTTCTTCCCCCTCTCCGATGTTGAACAGGTCGATAAAATCCGCCATGGGTTCCGGGTTTACCGTGCAGGGCCCTCCGGCGATGACCACCGGCATATCGTCGGTCCGATCCGCCGCACGGACCGGCAATCCCGCAAGGTCCAGCATGTTCAGCACGTTGGTATAACTCAGTTCGTATTGCAGCGTGAAGGCAATAAAATCAAAATCCTTAATGGGATCTCTGCTCTCTAATCCAAACAGCGGAACCTTCTTTTCCCGCATCAAGGCCTCCATATCGGGGGCCGGAGCAAAGACCCGTTCGCACCAAATATCGTTTCGCTGATTCAAAATGTCGTATAGTATTTTAATTCCGAGATGGGACATGGCCACGTCGTACAGGTCGGGAAAACAGAAGGCAAAACGGGTGCTGACCTCTTTTTTGTCCTTGACTACGCTGTTTAATTCTCCGCCGCTGTACCAGGCCGGGTTCTTCACCCGAAGAAGGAGTCTTTCAAGTTCCATAGCGTTTCTCCTAAAATTATTCTGTACCTCATTATATAACATTTTTGACAGAAATGCAAGACTTTTCAAAAATGGTTCGAAATGTCGTCGCGGACTTGACAAACAAACGGTTTTGTAGTAAAATATAAATATGGTATATTTACTCCAATTCTTTGACGTGTTTGATGATGGGAGGGTCCCTTATGAAACCCGCAAAACGCCTTTTTATCTCACTGATCTGCAGTGTTCTTTCGATTCTCATGTTCCTTTCCTGCAGCCCCATTCTTTCCGTTGCCGTGACGAATTCGGAGTCCGGAGGAAGTACGTCTGACGGTACCTCGCTGCCCCCTTCCCGGTTTCAGGCGGCGTATTCCTTTGATTCCAAATCGGATCTCACGGCCGACGTGGGGGGACAGTACCCTCTTTCCACCAAGGAATTCGGATCCTCCCTCATCCAAGCCGCGGACGGGCATCACAAGGGAGCTATGAAGGGATACGTTCACATGGATCACTCCCTGTTTGACGGCCTTTCTCAGTTTTCCCTGGCGTTCCGTGTGAAGTTTACGTTGGCAGAGGCAAGAAACGAAAGCACCCTGTTTTTGGTCAACGGTACCGGCGGCGAATCCATGGAGCTGCAGTTTGTAGCTGCGGAAGATAAAACTGCCCTTAAATTGACGGTGTTCGACGGACAGCGGACGTCCCATTGCACCTATGACGTTTCTGGAATCCTTTCCGAAACAGCCCAATGGATTCACGTTGCCGTTACTTATAAAGTTTCCAACTCCGTGTCTCTGTTGACCCTGTACGTGAACGGAAAATCCGCCGCAACCTCCCTTACCGCCGCTTACGTGGATCTTTCCGGCATGGAATGTCTCACCGCCGCCTTCCACGGAATTTCTCTGGACGACCTGTATTTCACCAATCATATCCTGGAACCGGCCCGGGTTTCTGCACTGTCCGATCAGCCGGTGGAGGAATTTTTTGCCTCCGAGCAGGAAAACATGAAGGAAGAGCCTGATGACACCCCCAATCCCGTTTTTCCCGTGGTTCCCACGGAGCGGCACGACTATTCCTGGGCCGCTTACCTTTTTGACGGGACCTTTGCCGCCGGAACCGATTACCATTCCGGGGACATTCCAGCCACCGTGGATCCTTCCTGCGTTTTGATCGATACCTCGAAGCTGACCGAAAAATACGGATACGCCGTAATTCGCCGGGAGTCCTCGGCGCCCTCGGCCTACCTCACGCTGGATTCCCGCTTGTTCTACGGACAGTCGTCCTTTACCTTCTCCTGCTGGGTCTATCGCAACGGCAAGACCCGGAAAAACAGCGAATATCTTTTGGACCTGAAGGGAACCGGCGTCCTTCGTTTTGCACCCTACGGGGCCAAGAATAACGATTCGTTCTCTCCCTCCCTCGAGTACACCGACAGCCGCGGAAATATCCAAACCCAGTCCTTCCGGGGGGGAGATCCTCGGAATCAGTGGGTCCACTACGCCCTTACCGTCTCCCATTCCGGCGAGATCACCGTGTACGTGGACGGCTCTGCCGTAGGAACCTTTTCCTCCGGGGTCAGCCCGGAAACCTTGGCTTTTTCCCAGTGCAGAGTGGTCACCGGATCCTCCGGAGAGGATTCCGTCCGTACCGCTGTCGATGAAATTTACGTTTCTCCCAAAGCCCTTCCTGCCGCGGATATTCGAAAAATCCACACCTTCGGCTTGAAGCGATATACCTCCGAGGTTCTTCCCGACCCCGGTCAGACCGACACCGGGGAGGGACCCGTCAATCCCTACGCACCCGATGCGGTGGACCTCAGGGAGGACGCCTATAACCAAACCGGCTCGATTTTCAACGGCTTTGTGGGCACCACCTTCGACGAGAGGAACAACGTGGGACAGGACTGGAACAACGGTGCCAACGTTACCGTTACCGGCGGTCGATTGACTCAGGGAATTACTTCCTACGGTCTTTCTTTGGACGGTTCCTCCTTTGTCCGTTATCCTTTGGGAACCCTGGACGGAGCCGAATCCCTTACCGTATCTCTTTCTTATTTTTGGGAAGGCCCCGGCACCGAAACCGACCGTTCCCAGCGTCTTTTTGACTTCTCTCGAAAGTCCTCCTCCGTTGCGGAGCCTTCCGCATATATTTTCCTGGAAACGGGGAACGGACTGTCCGGCCTCCGCTTTGGAATCAGCGACGGGATCTCTTCCACCTACCTGACCTGCGATTATAACGCGGTCAATACCTGGACCCGAGTGACCGTCACCGTTCATCAGGGGAAGGTTACTTTGTATCTGAACGACAAAGTCGCCGCCACCGGCGAGACTCAGGTGACTCTGTCCTCCATTTGCCCCAATTTCAGTTACCTCGGGCGAAGCGGCGTCAAGGGGGATCCCATGTTTACCGGCGTCATTGACGAGGTTTACCTTTCCTCCCAACCCCTTCCCGCCGATCAGGTGCCCCTGTTCATTAACGGAATTTCCGCCGCCATTTTGGGGGAAGGAAAGACCTCCGTGGACCTTTGGAGTATTTTGCTGACGGGTATTATCGTTATTGCCGTGGCGTCGGTCCTTGCGGTGATCGTGGTGATCATCGTAATCCTTGCCCGGAAGGAAAAGAAATCCTCCGAAGAGGAGGCCCCCCTGCCCGTGTCCATTGCCGCCGCGGAGAGCTCCGGCTTGACCGTAGTCGGCCCCCGAAGTGCCCGCAGAGCCCGTTCCGCAGAGCGTTTGGAGGAGGGGGACGCAACGGTGAAATTCCAAAAGGTCGATCCCTCCCGGTACCCCGGGGACTCTCCCGAAAAATCCCAGCTGACCGCAAAATTTCGGAAAATTACCGACGAATCTCCCGAATGTGATGAAGAAGATTGACCCCATGGAGGTATTTCAGTTGAAACGTATCTTTTCTCTCTTTCTGATTCTGCTTATTACAGTCTCCCTTTCCTCCTGCTCTGTGGCGGAGGATGAGGTCATGGTCATCGGGAAAACGAAAATTTCCCCACAGGAATACAATTACACCTACTATTCCCAGGTTCAGAGCTTTTGCACCAATTACGCCGATTATCTTTCCTATTTTGAGTTAGACCCGGACGCCCCCCTGAAGGAGCAGCCCTGTCCCATTTCCGAAACGGAGCAGTCCTGGGCGGAATATTTTATGGATCAGACCGAAGAAATCCTCAAGCAGGTCTTTTCCTTCTATAATGCCGCCGTGGCCGAGGGGATGGAATTAAAGGAAGAATACCTTTTGCAGATCGACGCTTTCGTCCTGTCTGCCACCGAGGCCGCCCAGCAGGAAGGGAAGACCCTGGACGCCTATCTGTCCGAATATTACGGGGACGGACTGACCGCAGACTTGTATCGTCAATATCTTTCCCACCGCCTTCTTGCCACCCAATACTGTGATGAAAAGCTGGCTGCCATCGTTTACTCCCAGGAAGAGTTCGAGACCTATTATCAGGCAAACCGCGAGGCCATCGACAAGGTGGATTTTCGGGTGTACACCCTCACCGAGGACTATCTTCCCGCCGATTTTTCCGGCACCACGGAGACGGAGGTCCAAGACGGGGTCAAGGCCCTCGCCCAGGCCTTTGCCGAGGGCTTGACGTCCGAAGAAATTTTCAAAGACCGTGCCCTTTCCTTTGCTCCCGAAGGAGTAAAGAAGAATTACCAATCCGACGCCGCAACCCTTGCCAAAAATATTACGACGGAGGATCTGGCAAACACGGGAATGTCCTCGTGGCTTTTTGACCAGGCCCGTGTCCCCGGAGACGTGGGCATCCATGAAACCTCCGGCGGAGTCTACACCGTTTGTTATTTCCTTTCTCGTCACCGGGACGAACGCCCCTTAGTTTCCATGCGGCATATTCTTCTTTCCCTGGAAGGAGAGGACGGGCAAAAGGATGAGGAAACCGTCCGTCAGGCAATTCAGGATCTCTACACCCAATGGGAGGCCTCCGGATTTTCCGAGCAGACCTTTATTTCCCTTGCGTCCAAGCATACCGAGGACCCGGGATCCCAGCAGACCGGAGGACTTTACGAATCCTTTGCCTACGGAACGATGGTGGCGGAGATCAACGATTGGCTTTACGGGGAAGGTCGTAGGGCCGGAGATTCGTCCATTATTGAAACCTCTTACGGGTATCACTTGGTCTGGTTCCTCGGATACGGAGAGATCGCCTGGAAGAACGCCTGCCTTCCCGGCCTTCAGGATGCGGATTATTACGAGCTTCTCGAAAGCCTCGAACAGGAAAACCCCGTTACCTTCTCGGAAAACCACCGGGATTCCCTTGGCAACGACAAATAAGTAAAAATTAAATTTGGAGGATATGATTATGATTACCAAAGAAATGCTCATCGGCGACGTGATCCGTACCTACCCTCAGGTTGCGGACGTATTACTCCGCTTCGGGATGCACTGCATCGGCTGTATGGCTGCCCGGGGAGAATCCATCGCGGACGCCTGTGCCGTACACGGTCTGGATGCCGACGAGCTTCTGGAAGAAATTAACGCCGCCCTTGAGGCGTGATCCATTCGGGGGAGGAGAAATTCTTCCCCCATTTTTTGAGGATATTATGGCTGAATTTGTAACCCTTCCCCCTAGACTCGCCGCCGTTTCGGAGCTGGCGAGACCTTGTCGCGTGTTGGCCGACGTGGGTACCGACCATGCCCTTCTCCCCATATCCTTGATTCAATGGGGGAACTGCGACCGGGCCTTTGCCTGCGACGTCAATCCGGGCCCCCTCCGCAGGGCGGAAGCTTCCATAAAGAAATATGGATTAAGTGACCGCGTTTCTCTTATCCTCAGTGACGGCCTGAAGTCTGTCCCGGAGGAATACGACTCCCTTGTGATTGCCGGCATGGGCGGAGATCTGATCGCTCGGATTCTATACGAGCATCCCCCCCTTTGTGCCAAAAAGCTGACCCTGCAACCCATGACGAAGCCCGAGACCCTGCGTCGATTTTTGTTCCGCAACGGATATTCGATCCTTCGGGAACGGGCCGTGGCGGAAGGGGAGAAGAGCTACATTGTGCTTTCGGTTGCCCGGTTTCCTTCGGAAATTCCTTCCGATGCAGATTGCTATCTTCCCCATAATTTGGATTGCACCCCGGATGCTTTGATTTATCTTGAAAAATTGCTTTTGTCCCGCCAGAAGCGTTTGTTGGGCTTACTTCGGGCAGACTGCCCCGACCCTTCCTCCATTGCGTTGGAGGAAGTGCTGTGTCAACGCCTTACGGCATTATGGCAAACCTATTCCAGGAGGATTTATGATGAACTTAACGGAACTTGTTGCGGTCATTGACCGCCACGCTCCCTTTTCTACCGCCCTCTCCTTTGATAATTCGGGAATTCTTTGCGGAGATCCTCAGCGGGAGATCCGCAAGGTCATGCTTGCGTTGGATATTACCTACTCCGTCATTTCGCAGGCCGCTGAACAAAAGGTGGATCTGATCTTGACCCACCACCCGGCCCTTTTCACTGCCAAAAAGACCTTTTCTCCGTCGGACCGGGTCTACCGGCTCATCGAAAAAGGCATTGCGGCGGTTTCAGCCCATACCAACCTGGACATGGCCGAGGGCGGTGTCAACGACGTTTTGGCAAAGCTGGCATGGCTGTCTGACGTGAAACCCTGGAGGGGAGATGCCCCGGATTTTATTACCCGCTGCGGAACCCTGCCCGCCGAAATGCCCCTGGAGGAATATGCGTTAAGATTAAAGGAAACGCTCCATGCAAACTGTCTCCGCTACGGGGACGGAGGAAGCCCCGTCCGCAAGGTGGCCCTTTGCAGCGGTTCCGGCGGTGATCTATGGGAATCCTTGGTGGGAACGGACATCAATACCCTTCTGGTAGGGGAGGCAAAATACCATCACTTCCTGGAAGCAACCCAGGCCGGAATCAATTTGATCGAGGCCGGACATTTTGCTACGGAAGTGATCGTTCTTCCCGTCCTGGAGCAATGGCTGAAGGAAGCCGATCCCTCGCTGGAGATTATTTATTCTTCCTTGGAAGATCCCGTACTTTCTGTTTGATCCGGAGGAAACATATCGGTTATGCCTATTGACGGAATTATGCTCCGTGCTCTTCGGGACGAGTTGTCCAATCACGAAGGGGCACGCCTCGACCGCATCACGCAGCCCGAACGGGATGAGGTGGTCTTGTATTTTTATTCAAAAGGGGAGAATCGCCGCTTGCTCCTGTCGGCGAACGCCGTGTCCCCCCGGGTCCAATGGATTGGTTATCCCAAAGAAAACCCGGCCTATGCCCCCAATTTCTGTATGCTTTTGAGAAAGCACTTGGCCTCCGCCCGGCTGATCGAGGCGGTTCAGCCCGGCTTGGAACGGGTACTGATGCTGCGGTTCGATTGCAAAAACGATTTCTACGAGGCCGAAGAAAAGCGTCTTATTATTGAAATTATGGGCAGGGCCTCCAATCTTATTCTCACGGACGGCCGGGGGAAGATCTTCGATGCCCTTCGCCAGGTGGACCTTTCTTCCTCCTCCCCCCGACGGCTCCTTCCCGGAGTAACCTATCAGCTGCCCCCCTCTCAAAATAAAATTTCCATCCTGGAGGATTTTGTTTTTCCTCTTCCCGACGGGGAAGAACGGGCGGACCGCTTCTTAACCAATCATTTTGAAGGATTTTCCCCATTGCTCTCCCGGGAGTTGTCTTATCAGGCCTTTGGGGTCTGTGATGCGGATCTGTCTTTGCAACCGGATTTCGGGGTCCCCGCCTTGCGGGAAGAAATTCGGAAGCTGAAGGAGAAAATTTCTTCCAAGGATTATATGCCCACCGTTTTGAAAGGGAATCCCCCAAAGGATTTTTATTGTTTTCCCATTGCTCAGTACGGCGATTCCTATTCCTCCCAGGCCTACGGAACCTGTTCCGAAGCCATGGATGCCTATTATTCCGAAAAGGACACGGTGGAGCATATCCGCCGCCATTCTGCCGATATTTCCAAGCTGATTTCCACTTCGGTGTCCCGTCTTTCCCGAAAGATCGAGGCCCAGCGAGCCGAGTTGGCAGACAGTGCC
>JAZTWH010000044.1:0-9413 GCA_045635765.1 Eubacteriales bacterium
CCATCAACGTGGCCGGGCCCTCCACGCTGGCCGCATTGCTGAACAGCCTTCAGATGGGCTTCCGCACCCTTGCCATTGAAAAACGCACCAATGACGTATGGAACGTTTTGGCCGCCGTCAAAACCGAATTCGGGACCTTTGAATCGGTCTTGGAAAACGTGAAAAAGCGGCTGGAAGGAGCCGGAAATGACCTGGAAAAGCTGGTGGGGACCCGAACCCGGGCCATTCGCCGCAAGCTGCGGGACGTGGAAACCCTCCCGACCGAAACGGCACAAAATCTGTTATCCGGCGAAGAATCGGAACAGGACGAATAAAGGGGAAATTACGTGATTTACATGGACAACGCCGCCACGACACGGGTACTGGACGAAGCGGCAAAGGAAGCCTTCCACGCGATGACCGAGGCCTACGGGAATCCCGAATCCCGGCATAAATTCGGCCTTTCGGCGGAATTTTCCCTCGGGGAGGCACGAAAGGCCTTGGCCTCCGCCGCCGGGGTCACGGAGGAGGAAATTTTCTTCACTCCCTCCGCCACCGTAGCAAACAACACCGCCATCCGAGGGGCCGTCGCCTCCAAGCGGAGGGGCAGAATCATCTCCACCGCCTTGGAACATCCCGCAGTGGAAGAGGTGCTGAAGGATCTGGAACGGACCTTTGAGGTCGTCCGTCTGAAGCCGGAACAAGGGAAAATCACCGTAGATTCCTTCCGAGAGGCCCTGTCCCCCGATACGGTACTGGTCACTTGTATTCAAGTAAACAACGAAACGGGAGCCATTACGCCCCTGAAGGAAATGGCGACCCTTCTCAAGCGAAGCGGCATTGACGCCCCCTTCCATACCGACGCAGTCCAAGGATTTTTGAAAGAGGATTTTCGCTATTCCATGATCGACATGGCCTCCTTTGCAGGACACAAGGTCCACGCTCCGAAGGGAGTGGGTGCACTATACCTCCGCAAGGGGCTGGGAATCAAACCCACCATCCTGGGAGGCGGTCAGGAAAAGAATTTGTTTTCCGGGACCCACAACGTCCCCGCCATCGCCGCCTTTGGCGTTGCCTGCAAAACGGTACGGGAACAACAAGCGGAAATCCGGAAAAAGGTTGAAATTATCAATGGGAAAATGCGGGAAGGGCTTTTAGCTCTGGGGGCGGAGATCAACTCCCCCGACGATGGTTCCCCCTACGTTCTCAGTGCCGCATTCCCGGGTTATTTGGGGGAAAATATTCTGAACTATCTTTCCCAAAGGGAAATTTACATCTCCACCGGCTCTGCCTGCTCTGCCAAAAAGCCTTCCCGGGTCATGAGTGCCATCGGGAAGGAGCATTTGAGTCGGAATACCCTGCGTTTCTCTTTTTCCCGGTTCAATTCCGAGGAAGAGGTCTCCGCCGTCTTGCTGGCCCTGGAGGACGCTTTGAACCATATTTCAAAAATTTGCTGAAAGGATACGGAAATGCACGAAGAAGTCATACTGTTAAAATTGGGCGAAGTGGTCCTGAAGGGACTAAACCGCCGCCGCATGGAAGACCTACTGGTCAAAAACGTCAAAACCGCCTTGCGAGGATGCGGAAAAACCGCCGTCCGGGAGAGCCAGTCCACCATTTTCGTGGAATTTGAGGACGAGGACTGCGACGTAGACAAAGGGATGTCCGCCCTGAAAAAGGTTTTCGGGATCATGAACCTGACCCGGGCCTATCGGGGGGATTACCATTGGGAGACCTTAAAAAAACAGACCGCCGATTACGTTGCTCCGGCATTGATGCGGGCAAAGACCTTTAAGGTGGACGCCCGCAGATCGGATAAAAAATATCCCATGAAGACCCCGGAAATTTGCATGCTGATGGGAGAACATCTCCTCGACCAATTTCCCCACCTGACGGTGGACGTCCACCATCCTGACGTCATCGTCTCCATTGAGATCCGGGACGGCCATGCCTATATTCACACCAACCCGGAAAAGGCCGCCGGAGGACTTCCTGCCGGAACGGGAGGCCACGGGATGCTGATGCTGTCGGGAGGGATCGACAGTCCCGTCGCCGGCTATGTCATGGCCAAGCGAGGACTGAAGATCTCCGCCGTCCATTTTGAATCTCCCCCCTACACCAGCGAACGGGCAAAGGAAAAGGTCGTGACCTTGGCACGGAAAATGAGCGTCTACACCGGTCCCGTAGATCTTTGGATCGTTCCCTTTACCCAGATTCAGGAGGCCATCCGGGATACCTGCAAGGAAGATCTGTTCACTATCATCATGCGTCGGGTCATGCTGAAAATCGCCTGCCGCCTTGCCCGGGAAAAGAACGCCCGTTGCATTATTACGGGAGAAAGCCTGGGACAGGTGGCATCCCAAACCCTGGGAGCCATCCAGTGCACCGACCAAGCGGCAGACCTGCCCGTGTTCCGTCCCTTCATCGGCTCGGACAAACAGGAGATCGTGGACATTGCCAGAGCAATCGACACCTTTGAAACGTCCATTTTGCCTTACGAGGACTGCTGCACCGTCTTTACGCCAAAGCACCCGAAAACCAACCCCTTCCCGGAGGAGGTCCTGGAAGAGGAAGCGAAGCTAGACCTGGAGAAATTGACCCAAAATTTGGTCCCCGAATATTTGCACATCACCCCTTGGAATTAAAAGAACCGAGTGAGACTTGGAGTCTCACTCGGTTCTTTTTGCGGTATTTTTGCCCGATTAGCCGTCTTTCAGTTCCTTTACGGAATGTTTGGGTTCTTCCGGATTCTCCAAATAGCAGAACAGCGCTTCCCTATCATCGGTGATGAAAAACAGATCCATGCAATTTCCCCGGATGAACTGCTGTTCAATGGCCTTGTTCATGAACTGGATCATCTCATCGTAATAGCCGTTGATATTGTAAATGGCGATGGGCTTCTGATGACGGCAGAGCTGCTTCAGAGTCAGGATCTCAAAAAATTCCTCAAAGGTTCCAATTCCACCGGGAACCACGATAAATCCGTCGGAATGGTCTTCCATGATCTGCTTACGCTCCCGCATGGTTTCGGGATAAACCAATTCGTCACAAGCGTCGCTGATGGCCTCGACCTTTTCTTCCTCGAAAAAGCGGGGAATGACCCCAAAAATTTTACCGCCCTGGGAGCGAACTCCCCGGGAAGCGGCCCCCATCAGTCCATTACCGCCCCCTCCGAAAACCAAAGAATGTCCCCGACGGACCATCTCGGCTCCCAAAAGCTCAACCTTTTCAATATATTCGGGATCGATGGTGGGGGATGCCGCACCGTATACACAAAGTCTCATAGGTTCCTCCTTCTATGTTCAATCCTTCCACTTCTCAATTAAATCACGGATCTGCGAGGTAAATTTCGCATTTTCTTTGTTGGGTCTTCCCCGCCGGCCTTTTGCCAGCCGTAGGAGGGCTTCCGCCTCGGAAACCAATTCCCGGAACAACCAATCCGCCCGAGAGTTGCCCTTGTACAGTTGGACCCGATCGGCGGCTTTTCCTTCGGTAAATACGGTCATTGCACCGTTCTTCAGATCGTATTCCGTCCCGCTGTAGGGGGCGTAGGCCGTATATCCCAGGTGGGACAGCGTATCTTTAAAGGCCTCGCAGGATCCGTCGTCTCCGTGATTTACGAACACCGTTTGGGGCTTCTGAGAAAACCCGGAAATCCATTTCAGCAGTCCGTCCCGGTCGGCGTGCCCGCTGGTTCCCCGCAGGGAGGCGATTCGGGCGTTGACCGAAATATCTTCCCCGAAAAGGGTGACACACCGTTCTCCCTGAAGCAGGCGGCGACCCAAGGACCCTTCGGCCTGGTATCCCACGAAGAGAATCAGATTATTTTCCTTCCAAAGATTATGCTTCAGGTGATGCCGGATCCGTCCCGCTTCGCACATTCCGCTGGCAGAAACAATCACCTTCGGCCGGGGATCAAAATTGATTTTTTTCGATTCCTCCGAAGAAACGGTCATTTGAATATCGTCGAACCAAATGGGGTTAATTCCCTGATTCAACAAGGCCAAGGTCTCTTGGTCAAAGCAAACGGGATTGCACTGCATAAAGATGGCTGTGGCCTCCGCCGCCAGGGGGCTGTCAACGTACACAGGGAACCCCTCGTGGCCCCGGACCAGGAATTTTTGCTTAATTTCCCGCAAAAGGTAAAGCAGCTCCTGGGTACGCCCGATGGCAAAAGAAGGAATGATCACGTTTCCGCCCCGGTCCAACGCCCATTGAAGGAACTCTGCCAGCTGGTGGGAAACCGAGTCGTCCTTTTGCTCATGGAGCCGGTCCCCATAGGTAGATTCGATCACCAAATAATCGGCCCGGTCCACCTGCTGGGGGTCGCGGATGATCCCCTGCTCGGAATTGCCCACGTCTCCGCTGAAAACGATTTTCTTCCGCACCTCGCCCTCAGTCAACCACAATTCTATGCAGGCCGACCCCAAAAGATGCCCGATGTCGGTAAACCGCAATTCGATGCCCTCGGCAGGATAGATGATCTCCCCGTAATTGCACCGGCGAAACAAAGAGATTGCCCCTTCCGCATCCTTCAGACCGTATACGGGCTCAATGCCGGGATCCCCCGATCGAAGAGCGCGCTTCGTCATCCATTGTGCCTCAGATTCCTGAATATATGCAGAATCCCGCAACATTACGTTGCACAGATCGCAAGTAACGTCCGTGGCGTAAATTCTTCCCCGGAACCCGTCCTTATAAAGCTTGGGAAGCATCCCCGAGTGGTCAATATGGGCATGAGTCAAAAAGACGGCCTCGATCTCCGCCGCATCCACGGGAAGGGCAATATTCTGAAAGATGTCCTTTCCCTGCTCCATTCCGCAGTCGATCAAATAGGAACGGCCGCACACCTCCAACAACGTGCAGCTTCCCGTCACTTCGTGGGTTGCACCGATAAATTGAATCTTCAAAAAACCACCTCCCAAAAACCCAAAAGAAAAACCTCTGTCCTGTTTTTTTCAACTATGGTCATATTTTTATTATATGCTTGTGTAAAGATTGGAACAGATTTATAAATTTTTCGATTATAACATACCTTTCATTAGAAAATTTGGAATAACAGAAAGGCAGTGTACCGAGGACAACAATTTTGACCTCACTGATACCGATTGTGGCTATGCCCTTGTCAGCAGATTCTTAAGCTTCCTGCTTTGTACAAGCTTTCCAGCCCATATAGTTATCGGTTTTGATGGTTTCATAAACCGCCTTCATATCACCCTGAGGTAATGCAACACCCATATTATCAAATATAGCTCTTGTAACGCTAGGTGAATTATCGGTCTGTGCAGCCTGCTCGTGCTTTAATGTATAGTCTACTATGTAATTGTACTGTTTTTTGTTCATCTTTATTATACCACCTTTACCACAAATTGTCAATTATTTTCTCGTCCTTAGCGTACACATCTTCTACCTGAATTAAATCGAAGGTAGTTGTGCCGCACGACCAAAAAGCTATATTCTCGGGCTCTAATGCAGAAGGACAATGTGGTGCCCATTCTGTAGACATTTTGTCACACTTAGGCTCAGTAGCCATTAATACTACGCCAAAGTAATCAAAATCTCTCGTTGCCTCGGCATAATGACTGCACCGACGGTCAAAGTTAAAGTTCTTTGATGAATCGGTATTGCCGATAAATGCCGGTACATAACCATGTACCAAAACGGTTTTTGCAAAGGAAATCATCCAGTTATGATTTACACTCCACAGAGGTTTAATTTCTGCAAATAATGTCATACCTTTATTCTCAGGAACTCCGAATTCTTTTGCGGCCTCTACTGCTTTTAATGCATCCTCCGTACCGTTATTACCAGAAACCTTAGCTTCAGTGAGGTCACGGATAACCAAACCGATTTTGCAATCCTGATCCTTTAAGAACGCTATTTCCTCCAAAGTAACTTTTCCCTCACCGCAGAGTGTTCTCATGCAAAAGGCCGGAAAGCATTTTTGTCTTTTTCCCCAATTATACATTGTATAGCCGTTCTTCAGCTTTGTATTATATTAATAGGTGTAGCCGAACTAACACCGAAAATAGGTTTCATTTTATTTTCCTCCTTTAATTTTTTATTTTTTCTTATAATGTAACTATTTTCTTTGAAATCAGCGTACCGATTTCTTACAGCTGCAAATACATTTCATACTTTAAATCTGACAAACAGTGTCATCGGTAAAAAATATTTTTAAAATTTTTAGATTCAATAACTGCAATAAAAACAGACCTTAAAACAGAAGTCTTTCTGTTTTAAGGTCTGTTTTTTACTTTTTGTTTAAAATGAACTTGGTAAATTTCAGGGATAACAAAAATCATACCGGCAATTTGGAAATCATACTAAAGAAAAGTAAATACATCAAAAGTATGATGGTTATTCTTGCATTGCCTTACTTTAATGAATTAGGCAAGGATAAATATAGTTATTTGTCTCTATTAAAACACAAGCATAGCATATGATCCAAAAAATGTCAATGAAAATTCCCCGTCTCCCAAAAGCTTTTTATATAAAAAAATGCCGTAGAATCCGACAGAATTCTACGGTATTTTATCACACGAACAGATCGACCAGTGCGGGGATTCCGTAAGAGATCACCGCCATGATTGCCGCCGCAAGGCATACCCCCAAGGTGGCTGCCAGCCAGGACTGCTTTTTATCCAAATTCAAAAGGGCCGCAATGAGGGCCCCGGTCCAGGCTCCGGTGCCGGGAAGGGGAATTCCCACGAACAAAAGCAAGCCCCAAAAGGAGGCCTTCCGAATTTGCTCACTCTTCTTGCCGGTCGCTTTCGACTCCAGCTTTTCCACCATTTTGCGGAAAATTCTTCGCCCTTTCATCCAGGTAAACACCGGGGTAATCAGCCATAGGATGAACGGGATGGGAATCAAATTCCCCGTAATGCAGAGGGCAAAGGCCTTAAACAAATTAAACCCGTACAGGCTTGCAACGATCATGCCTCCACGCAATTCCAAAATGGGAATCATAGAAACGAAAAACACGATCAGCTCCGGGGGGAGAAACCCTGAAAGAGTTTCATTCATCCAATTGGCAATGGCTTCGGTCATGTTATTACTCCTATGTAATACAAAACCCTGCCTCATCGAAGCAGGGTCTGATAAACGGTTTTATTCAGCGGCAAATTCAACAGCCAGGCGGGACTTTTTGCGAGCAGCACAGTTGGCATGGATCAGACCCTTAGCGGCAGCCTTGTCAACCAAGGAATAGGCCTTCTGAAGGTTTTCCGGGGACTTCTCCGCTTCAAGAGCTTTCAGCTGGGTGCGGAACGCGGACTTCTGCATTTTATTCTGCAGCTTCTTCGTTTCGTTCACCAAAACACGTTTCTTGGCAGATTTGATGTTGGGCATCTGCATTCACCTCCGTTGTTCTTTCCGGGATATATTCCCCGATAAATTCATTTTCAGCACGATATATTATATCACAAATCAAAGGAATATGCAAGAGGTATTTCCAAAGAAAAAAGGAATTCTTTGTGAACTTTCCGGGACGAAGGGAGTCATTTGGCCTCGTAAATCTTCATATCTCCTTTTCTCACCCACCCCAGTTTCCGGAACGCCGCGTCAAAGGCCAAGGTAAGGCAAGCGGGGAGAAGGAAGTGCATTGCCGCGACTTCCAGAAGAAAAATCCAAAATTCCGTATTTCCCGCCATGGCGTCATAGGCTCCGAACTGTCCCACCAATCCGCTGGTGCCCATTCCTGCCCCCATGGGCGTATTGGCCATTTTCAAAACCGCGGTGGAAATAGGGCCAAGGATGGCGGAAGCCAAGGTGGGAGCAAGCCAAATGGCCGGTCTGCGGACGATGTTGGAGAACTGAAGCATGGACGTGCCGAACATCTGGGACAAAGTCCCGCCCAATCCGTTATCCCGCCAGGAAGCAACGGCAAAGCCCACCATCTGACAGCAACATCCCACGCAGGCGGCACCGGCGGCAATACCGTCCAGACCGATCATAATACACAGGGCGGCGGAAGAAATAGGTGCCGTCAAGGCCAGTCCCACCAGCACCGCAATGGCAATGCCCATCCAGAGGGGATGAAGCTCCGTGGCTCCATTGATCAACGCACCAAGGGCACGCATAAATTTACTGAGCCAAGGACCGACAAAAATTCCCACCAATCCGCCGGTAATAATGGTAATCAGGGGAGTAATTACAATATCCAGCTTGGTCTTCCCCGCAAGGATATTGCCCAATTCCGCCCCCACAAGGGCCGCAATAAACGCCCCCACGGGACCGCCGGCCACGTATCCCACGGCACCCGCGGCCGCGGAAGAAAACATCGTCAGGGGCTTGACCTTCAATCCCCATGCCACGGCCACCCCGATGGCGGCACCCACCACGAAATCGTTTTTGACCACCGAGGAAATCTCTCCCAAAATGGAAAGTCCCGGAATTTTTGCCAGCTGAGAAAGGATGAGTCCGAGAATCAGCGAAGAAAATAAACCCAAGGCCATGGCCCCCAGAGCATCCACAAAATAACGTTTCAGAATTTTCTTAACGGCGTCCATTCGACAGACCCTCCAAAGTGCATTTTTTCCATTATAACATAAAATTCAAAAAAAAACAAGTCTTTTCTTGCTTTTCCTTCTTTTGTAAGGCCGTTCCCGTCCGCAACCGTAAGGACAAACCTCATAAACAATGGATTTTCGGGCAGAATACTCCAAAAAGGAGTGACGCTTATGAATCAAAGAACCGACCTTGCCATTGAGGCGGCGGAATTAAAACAATTGGGAGAAAAGGACGGGTTCCTGGAAACGGTATCCGCGGGCCCCATCCCCGTTTCCAAGGTACGCATCGTCAACGAAACGGCGGCGGCCCTCACCGGAAAACCTATGGGCAATTACGCCACAGTCTTTTTTGACGGAGCCTTTTCCGACGAAGAACTATTTGACCGGGCGGTGGAACGGACGGGAGAACTGCTTCGGGAATTTCTGCACGGAGCCAAATCCGTCCTTGCAATTGGATTGGGGAACGCCGAAATGACCGCCGATGCCCTAGGGCCGAAGGCCGTAGACCGCCTCATCGTGTCCCGGCATCTGAAGGAGCAATTGCCCGACCTGTACCGGGAGCTAGCGTTGGGGGAACTGTCTGCCCTCCGTCCCGGCGTCCTGGGTCAGACGGGAATCGAAACGGCAGAATTGATTCAGGCAGTGGTCCGGGCCGTGTCCCCCGATGCAGTCATCGTCTTTGACGCTTTGGCCTCCCGCAGGGTCAAACGCCTTTGTGCCACGGTACAAATCAGCGATACGGGAATTACTCCCGGCTCCGGCGTGGGAAACCACCGGGCAAGAATCGACCGGGAGACTCTGGGCATCCCCGTCATCAGCGTAGGCGTTCCCACGGTGGTGGACGCGGCCACCCTCACGGTCAATGCACTGGAAAAAGTCCGGGGGAAAATAGGAAACACCCCGGCAGAAGAGCTAGCAGAAGAG
>JAZTWH010000045.1:0-4632 GCA_045635765.1 Eubacteriales bacterium
GACCACGAGCGTGTAGACGGCCGCGGACTGGAAGATATTCGTCCCCTGTATGCGGAAGCGGGCGTTCTTCCCCGGGTTCACGGCTCCGGCTTGTTCAGCCGCGGTCAGACCCAGGTTATGACCATCGCCACCCTGGGTTCCATCTCCGAAGCACAGATTTTGGACGGAGTTGACAACGAAACCAGCAAGCGTTATATGCACCATTACAATATGCCCGGCTACTCCACCGGCGAAGCGAAATCTAACCGGGGTGCCGGCCGCCGGGAAATCGGCCACGGTGCTTTGGCAGAACGTTCTTTGGTTCCCGTTCTTCCTTCCGTAGACGAATTCCCCTATGCCATTCGCTTGGTTTCCGAGGTTCTTTCCTCCAACGGTTCCACGTCTCAGGGTTCCGTCTGTGGCTCCACCTTGGCATTGATGGACGCAGGGGTTCCCATTAAGGCTCCCGTTGCCGGAATTTCCTGCGGACTGGTTACCGACGAGGACCGCTGGATCACCATGGTAGACATTCAGGGTCTGGAAGATTTCTACGGCGACATGGACTTTAAGGTTGCCGGAACCATGAAGGGCATTACGTCTATTCAGATGGACATTAAGGTCGACGGACTTTCCTACGAAATCATTAAGAAGGCCTTTGAACAAACGAAGGCCGGCCGCGAGATGATCATCAACGATATTATTCTGAAGGCAATTCCTGCCCCCAGAGCCGAGCTTTCCGCTTACGCTCCCAAGATTCTTTCCTACAAGATCCCCACTGATAAGATCCGGGAAGTTATCGGAACCGGCGGTAAGGTAATTCAGAGAATCACCCTTGAAAACGACGTTAAGGTTAACGTGGAAGACGACGGCTCCTGCCAGGTTTTGTACGTGAACAAAGAAAACGGCGAAAATGCCATGCGTATTATTCGCACCATCGTGGAAGGCCCTGAAATCGGGACCATCTACAAGGCAAAGGTCACCCGTCTGATGAACTTTGGTGCCTTCGCGGAATTCGTTCCCGGAAAAGAAGGCCTGGTCCACATTTCCCAGCTGGATGAACACAGAGTCGGGAAAGTGGAAGACGTGGTCAGCGTCGGAGATGAAATTTGGGTCAAGGTCACGGAAATCGACGATCAGGGCCGCATCAATCTCTCCCGCAAAGAGGCCCTTCGGGATCTTTTGGCCCAGCAAAACAATCAATAATTAAGTTCTATGACAGAAGACCTCCGTTTTTCACGGAGGTCTTCTTATGAGATGAGTAAAATGAAGCTGAATGAAACTCCAACGAAAGAAAATTTGAGGTTCTTAAAGAGCCTTTACCGAAAGACCTTCCCCCTCAGCGAAAAAAAGCCCTTCAGCTTGATGGTAAAAAAGCAAGGGGAACGCAAAATGGAGCTGATGACGGTGGAAGGTGATTGCGGAGAATTTTTGGGCCTCGTGATCACGATTCTGCACAAGGACATCGTATTGCTCGACTATTTTGCCATCGCTCCCGACCACCGGGGAAAGGGGATCGGAGCCCAGGTATTACGGATGCTGAACCTGCGATATCCGGGGAAACGGATTCTCCTTGAGATCGAGGACCCCCGGGAGCCCTGCAAAAATCAGGAGGAACGGCTGCGGAGAGAAGCCTTCTATTTCCGCAACGGCTTTGTCAAGCAGGATTACAAGGTGTGGCTCTTCGGCGTAAAAATGCTGGTCTTGACCAACGGCCAAAAGGTATCCTTTGAAGAATATCATGAAATATTTGACGCAGTTTTTTCTCCCAAAACGGGAAAAAACGTTACGTTGGCATAAAAACGCTCCCGAGACTACGGTTTCGGGAGTGTTTTTTTAATTATTTTACGGAAATGCTTTCGATTTCGGGGGCGTGCTTTGGGGCCGACGCCCGGTAGGAGGTGACGCCGCAAATGGTCTCGCCGTCGATCTGCAGAGCTCTGGGAGAGTCAAATTCCACGGAAATTTCTTTCCCTTTCAGGACCCGGATCATATTTTGGTGCTTTACGTGTTCGCCCTTAAAAATCGAGGGAAACACCAACAGGGCCTTTAATTTCCCCGAATTGTGGTACAGCAGCGTAGCCACCGTGTCATCCTGCCGGGTCTGTCCGGGGGTGGGCATCATGCCGCCGCCGTAAAAACGGCCGAACATGGTAGGGGCCAGCCAAACCCGTTTAAACTGATATTCCGTTCCGTCCACGGTGACCTTGGCGGTTGTAGGTTTATAGTGGAAGAGGAGTCCTTTGATGGCAATCATCGTATAATTGACGGGCTTCTTGCTCTTTTTTCGCTCTTCGTCCCCCACCTCGCAGCAGTACCCGTCAATGCCGAAGCCGACACCGTTGATAAAGCGGTAGGTCTTTCCTTTTACGGTCACGGTGGGGAGATTCTTCAGATATGCTTTGACGGAAAAGGGAGTTTCGGAGGCTTTCGAGCCGATGACGTCAAAGGCAAAATCGTTCCCGGAGCCGGCAGGGTAATAGAGGATATCACAGAGGATATCCATCCCTTCCGTATCGTTGACAAATCGGTTTAACGTGCCGTCGCCGCCGCAAAGGATCAGCGAATCTTCTTCGGAGAGGCCGGAAATCAGTTCAGAATAATTACTCACCTTCGTTACGTCGTAAACCTCACAGTCGGGCAAATGCTTTTTTGCGGTTTGCGAGGTGCAGTTCCCGGACAAAGGATTGTAGAAAACGATGGTTTTCGCCATAAATATACACCCTTTTCGACATTATTTTCAAGAGAAAGTAAAAAAGGATTCCGGACAACCGCAGGGGCCGTCGGAATTCGTTACAGTATCATTGTACCAAAAAAATTGATTTTTGTCAAGATGGACGGCGTTTTTTCAACCAAACGTAAAAAACCGGAGTCCCTTGTCCCTTTTCAGCGGTTCGGTACTCCGATTCTATTTAACGACATTATTTTTTCTTCCCAAGGGATATTTTCCGTTCCGTTCCGGCCAGGATCCGTTGAATGTTGCCCGCATGGCGGAGCCAAACGGAAGCACACATCAACACGACCACGCCCGTCAGCCATGCCCAGCCGGGCTGACCGTAGTAGACGAAGCCGACGGTCAGGGGAATGACGATTCCGCAGAGGAGGGACGAGAGGGAAACCATACGGAACAAGAGCAGAACGATAAGGAAGGTCGCCAAAACCGCAAGAAAAATGCGGTAATCCAGGACGATGAGCAATCCTCCCATGACCGATACCCCTTTTCCCCCTTTAAAATGGGCAAAGCAGGGGTAAAAATTCCCGAAGAGACATCCCGCCACCAAAATAACGCCGGAGAGGCAAGCTCCCACGTTTCCGAAGCCTAAGATGTCCCCGGGGAACAGGTACTTGGCCACAAGGCCGAAGGCCATGCTTTTGAGGATCTCGGCGGCCATAACGGTGATCCCCCAGCCCAGGCCCATGGAACGGGCCACGTTGGTACCTCCGGCATTTCCGCTTCCGACCTGATAAATGTCAATTTTCCCAATATATTTGGTAACCACCAAGGACAGATTCACACTGCCCACCAGGTAGCCGACCAGGAAGGTCAGGGTCAGGTACAGCCATTTCATTTTTCTTGGTCTCCCCTTTCGCGGATAAAGAGACGGATGGGAGTTCCTTCCAACCCGAACACGGCACGGATTTGGTTCTCAATATACCGTTGGTAGGAAAAATGGAACAGGGACGCATCATTGCAGAAAATAACGAAGGAGGGGGGATTGGTCGATGCTTGGGTCATATAGAGGATCTTGAGCCGTTTCCCCTTATCGGAGGGAGGCTGGACCCGAATGGTTGCATCGGCAAGAATATCGTTGAGCACCCCGGTGGTAATTCTCCGGGAGTGCTGCTCATGGACGGAATTGATCAGAGAATAGAGCTTCTCCACTCGTTGTCCCGTCTTGGCGGAGATAAAGAGAACGGGAGCGTAGGACATATATTTCAGCTCTTCTTTAATATCGACCTTCATTTGGTCCATGGTATAGGTATCCTTTTCGATCAGATCCCATTTATTGACCAAAATAATGGAGGCCTTTCCCCGTTCGTGGGCAAAGCCGGCGATCTTGACGTCCTGATCGGTGACTCCTCGGGAGGCGTCGATGAGGATCAGAACCACGTCAGCCCGGTCGATGGCCATATAGGAACGAACGATGGAATATTGCTCGATATTATCATATACTTTGTTTTTGCGTCGTATGCCTGCCGTATCAATAAAGCAGTAGCGGCCATACTGATTTTCCTTGACGGTATCCACCGCATCCCGGGTGGTGCCGGGAATATCGGAAACGATCATCCGCTTTTCCCCGAGGATATAGTTGACCAAGGAGGATTTTCCCACGTTGGGGCGGCCGATCAGGGCCACCTTAATGGTGTCGTCCTCCTCCGCTTCCCCTTCGGGGGCAGGAAGGTATTGGTAGACCGCATCCAGAAGGTCGCCGATGCCCAGGCCGTGGACCGAAGAAACGGCGACGGGGTCTCCCATCCCTAAATTATAGAATTCATAGAACTCCGGGGGATTTTCTCCGGGGCGGTCAATTTTGTTGACGCACAGCACCACGTTTTTCCCGGCCTTCATCAGCATCCGGGAAACCTCCACGTCCGCATCGGTGACGCCGGATTTAATGTCGGTAACAAAGATCACCGCATCGGCCTGATCGATGG
>JAZTWH010000046.1:0-2903 GCA_045635765.1 Eubacteriales bacterium
CTTGCGGACGTGCAACCTTACAGCCTTATAGCCTTACAGGCTTACATCCTTGAAACCTTGCATCCTTGCGGACGTGCAGCCTTGCAAGCGTGCTGCCTTACGGGCTTTTCCGTGGGAAGCCCTCCTTTCCCCCGCTTGTGGTTTCCCCCACAAACACAACGAAACAAATCAACACCGGAGAGATACTTATGGTACACCAATATCAACTCAACGACTACAATATTATCATCGACGTCTGCTCCGGCTCGGTTCACAGCGTAGACGACGTGGCCTACGACGTCATTAAGGACTTTGAACGCAAGCCGAAGGGTTCGCTGTTGGCGGAGATGGAAGAAAAGTACGCCGGCCGGGGCGTTTCTTTCGCCGAGCTGGAGGAATGTTATGACCAGGTCCGGCAGTTGCAGGAAGAGGGGACTCTCTTTTCCCCCGACACCTTTGCCCCCATGGCCGGAGAATTGAAGCAAAAGACCGCCGGGGTGGTCAAGGCACTGTGTCTCCACGTGGCCCACACCTGCAATCTGAACTGTTCCTATTGCTTTGCAAGTCAGGGGAAGTACCACGGAGACCGGGCGGTGATGTCCTTTGAGGTGGGAAAGCGGGCCTTGGACTTTTTGATTGAGAACTCCGGGACCCGGCACAATCTGGAGGTGGACTTTTTCGGCGGAGAACCCCTGATGAACCTGGACGTGGTCAAGCAGTTGGTTGCCTATGCCCGTTCCGTGGAGAAGAAATACGGGAAAAACTTCCGCTTTACCCTGACCACCAACGGGGTCCTCATCGACCAAGAGGTCATCGACTTCTGCAACGCCGAAATGAGCAACGTGGTCTTGTCTCTGGACGGACGGAAGGAGATTCACGACCGCTTCCGGGTAGATTACGCCGGAAAGGGAAGCTGGGACAACATCGTCCCAAAATTTCAACAGTTGGTCGCCGCCCGGGGCGGAAAAAATTATTATATGCGGGGAACCTTTACCCACGCCAATCCCGACTTTTTGGCGGACATTCAGCAAATGCTGGACCTGGGCTTCACGGAGCTTTCCATGGAGCCGGTGGTCTGTGCCCCCGGGGATTCCGCCGAGCTGACCGAACAAGACCGAGAAACGGTCATGCAACAGTACGAGGACCTGGCCAAGCTGATGCTGGACCGGGAAAAGGCCGGCAACCCCTTCACCTTCTACCATTACATGATTGACCTGGAAGACGGCCCCTGCATCTATAAACGAATCTCCGGGTGCGGCTCGGGCACCGAATATATGGCCGTCACCCCCTGGGGAGACCTTTACCCCTGCCCCCATTTCGTGGGGGACGAGGCCTACCGGCTGGGAGACCTCTGGACGGGCATTACCAACCGCTCCGCCCAAGAGGAATTTGCCCAATGCAATGTCTACGCCCGGCCCGAATGTCAGGACTGCTGGGCCAAGCTCTATTGCTCCGGCGGATGTGCCGCCAACGCCTACCACGCCACCGGCTCGGTCAAGGGCATTTACCGACCGGGCTGCGACCTGTTCCGCAAGCGAATGGAATGTGCCATCATGCTGGCCGTCGCCCGTGCCGAGGCCGCAGAAGAAAAGAAAGACTCCCCAACCCACGCCGAGGCCGCCGAAGAAAAGAAAGACTCCCCAACCCACGCCGAGGCCCATACAACCGCCGAACCGAAAGCCGTGACCGTGGCTGACACAAAAAAACAAGCCACGGCCGACGCAGACCCCACAGCCACGGCTGATGCAAACTCCACGGCCACGGCCGGGGCAGAGGACGATGCAGAATGAACACGCCCATTTGTGATTTTGTGGAAAGATACGCTGCGAAAAATCCCCTGAGGCTCCATATGCCCGGGCATAAGGGCAACGCCCTTTTGGGGGTGGAATCCCTGGACATTACGGAGATTCCGGGGGCCGACAGTCTTTACGAGGCTTCGGGAATCCTTCGGGAGAGCGAAGACAACGCCTCCCGGCTGTTCGGGTGTCCCACCTTTTATTCCACCGAGGGCTCCTCCCAGTGCATCCGGGCCATGGTCCACCTGGCCTGCCTGGACGCCAAGAGACGGGGGAGACGACCGGTGGTTGCCGCCGGACGAAACGCCCACAAGGTCTTTTTGTCCGCCGCGGCCCTATTGGATTTTGAAGTAAAATGGCTCTACGGCTCCGGGCCCACCTATCTCTCCTGCCAAATCACTCCCCAAGACCTGGAGGCCGTCTTAGAGGATGGCTCGGTCACCGCCGTCTACCTCACATCCCCCGATTATTTGGGCAACCTTTGTCCCATTTCGGCCCTGGCCGAGGTCTGCCGACGATTCGGCGTCCTGCTTTTGGTGGACAACGCCCACGGTGCCTATTTGAAATTTCTCTCCCCCTCCCTTCACCCCATGGACTTGGGGGCGGACCTTTGTTGCGACTCGGCCCACAAGACCCTGCCCGTCTTGACGGGGGGTGCTTATCTGCATATTAAGGATGAGCGTAAAGCCTTGATAAATCAAGCAAAATCGGCCCTCGCCCTCTTTGGCTCCACCTCCCCCTCCTATTTGATTCTCCAATCCTTGGACCGGGCCAACGGGCTATGCGAACGGGAATTTCCCGAAGCCCTGAAGGCCGCCGTCCCCGTCCTTGAGCAGTTCAAGAAGAACCTGCAGGCCCAAGGCTTTTCCCTGACGGGGGAGGAGCCCTTGAAGGTGACCATCCTCCCCAAGGACTACGGGTATCGGGGGGAGGAAGTGGCGAACTATTTGGAAGGCCACGGCATTTTCTGTGAATTTGCCGACCCGGACGGAGTGGTCCTCATGTTCTCCCCGAACAACGCCCTTCAAGACTGCCGCCGGGTCCGGGAAGCCCTCCGGGCCCTCCCGAAAAAAGCCCCCGTCCTCCAGGTTCCTCCCAAAATATATCCCAAACAAGGGGCAATGGCCC
>JAZTWH010000047.1:0-8553 GCA_045635765.1 Eubacteriales bacterium
CTGAACCAATATATTCAAGGCTATTTTGCTTCTCTGGAGGATCCCGTCCACATGATTTTTCGGGTTTCCGAAGGATTTTTATCCGGTGCGGAACGACATTTCCCCTCCGATTCCGTGATTGAATCCGCAACGGACGGATCCTACCTTTTGACCTGCGACGTCCCTGCCAACGAAGGGTTGTTCGGCTGGCTTCTCCTTCACAGCGAGGAGATCCGCTTGCTTTATCCCGAGTCTGTGGTTTCCCGTTTGCGGGAGATTGCCCGGGGCTGTGCCGACGCTTACGGGCTCGTCCACGGGACCGAAAGCGGAATAAATTATGAAGAAAACGGGAACACTGTTGACAAATCGAAAAAGATAGGTTATAATTAAAGAAGAACGGCAAACAATTATTTCATTTCGAAAGGCGTGTTGTTTTATGAGTAAGAAAACCGGAACCATTCTCGGTGTAATCCTCGGAATCATTGCATTTGTAGGTGTTGTGGCTCTTTTGTGCTACATCTTCCGTGATAAACTCCGTATGCTGATTGGCTGCGAGGATGGCTGCGACTGTGATTGCGATTGCTGCGACGAGGAAGAATGTGGCTATTTCGAAGTAGTAGATTCCTGCGATTGCTGCGGCGATGATTCGTCCGCTTCTGACGCTGAATAATTGATTCATATCCAAACGATCCTGCATCGGAGACCCTCCAAGGAAGAGGTCTCCGATGTTCTTTTTCCGAAATCCTGCCACATTTTTATCCTTGTTTTTCGGAAATTTTATAGTATAATGATCTTGTCGCAAGGGAAGACCTGAGAAAGAGTCTTTCTTGTTTGATTTCCTTTTCTTTATACAACAGTTTTTCCATGCCTTGGGGAGAGAGTTCTTTTACTGCTTTAGAACTCTCTCCCCCCTCCCTTTCTGAAGTCTTGTTCTCCCGAGCATCCCGGAAAGGAATTTTTCGCCGTGATCCCCTTGGCCGAGAGTTTACGGTTTCACCGTGGATTTCGGTCCGTTCTCCTATAAATACAAAAAAAAGACACAAAATCTTAATAAGTTGTATGATAAATTGTCTTATAATAAGGGTACTACATCAAAATGCCGTTCTTTGGACGGAAAGGGAGGTCTTATATGCCGAAGCTGATCTTTGTCATTGACGACGAAAAAAATATCCGGGAGATCATTCGTTCTTATCTGGAGAAGGAGTCTTTTTCCGTCATGGAATTTGATTCTGCCGAACCTGCCCTGGAAGCCTTTTCCCGGTATAAGCCCGATATGCTCATCGTCGATATTATGATGCCCGGAATGTCTGGATTTGAGCTGTGCAATGAAATCCGAAAGATCGACAATACCCCGATCATTATCGTCTCTGCCCGGGATGAGGAGCTGGACCGCATCCTCGGCATTGAGATGGGGGCCGATCACTATATGATGAAGCCCTTTTCGCCCCGGGAATTGGTTGCCCGGGTCAAGGCCGTGTTCCGCCGGGTGGACGGCATGAACGAGGAAAAGACTGCCGCCGAACCCCGTTGCCGGGACCTGAAGATCTATCCTTCCCAGCGGCGGGTGGTCAAGGTTACCGAGGCAGGGGAGACCGATCTTTCCTTTACCGCAATGGAGTATGATTTCTTGCTATATATGATCACAAATAAAAATCGCGTGTTTACCCGCAATCAATTGCTGACCAGTATTTGGGATTATCAGTACATCGGCGATACCCGTGCCGTGGACGATTTGGTCAAGCGTATTCGGAAAAAACTCGACGCCGCCCAGACTGCCTTCCAGATCGATACCGTATGGGGATACGGGTATAAAGTAACCGACTCCGCGGAGTAACTATGGGAAAACAGGATATTCGCAACAGCCTCCATTTTAAGCTGATTCTTTCTTATATCACCCTGATTTCCATTATCGGGATTATTTCCGTCGGGTTCGTTCATATCTTTGCGAACAGTTATATTATCCTACAGGCCCGTCAGACCTTGTCTGAGGATGGCACGGCCTTTGCCGAGGATGCTTCCCGGATTCCCGACTGGACCGCAAATACGAAGATCACCGACCTTCAGGAAATTTTCCGACGGAATATCGACTCGTCCACGTCCCTGGTCCTCGCCGATTCCGGGTTTAATTACATCGAAAATACGGGGATGAACGTGGACCATTTAAGCACCTCCCCCGAACGGTTTGTGGAATATTTATCCCGCTATCGGGATTCTCTGGGGTCCCGGGTCATTCGCTACGGAGATACCACTTACGCAGTATCTATTCAGCAGGTCTATAACGCCACGACCCAACGGGTTCTGGGTTACGTTATTTTATTTACGGCCCCCACCTCCTACGGAATTCAGAATTCACTTCTGACCCTGTACCTGATCTCTCTGGTGATCGCGTCGATCCTGGCCATTGCCGTTTCCCTGTTGTTCAGTACCGGCCTGACAAAAAATTTGCGACGCCTGAAGGTCCGGGCCGATCTTGTGGCCAACCGCCAGTTCGATGCGGAGGTTCCCGCCATTGAGGCCCTCGACGAGGTCGGGGATCTTGCCCGGTCCATTGACCGTATGGCCCATTCTCTCAGCGAGTATGATGCCCGGCAGAAAAAATTTCTGCAAAATGCATCCCATGAATTGCGTACCCCCCTCATGTCCATTCGCGGCTATGTGGAGGGAATGAAGGACGGTGTCTTTACCGATACGGAAGAGGTCAGCGACCAAGTCCTTGAACAGGTGGCCCGTCTGGAAAAATTGACCGGGGAACTCATCTATCTTTCCAAGATCGAGACCGCCGACGAGATCATCGTCAAATCCCCGGTGGCTGTATCCGACCTTTTGGAAGAAGCCTTTTCCCGCGTTTCCGGCTTTCCCGGCTTGGACGGCGTAAAGTTGGTTCGAGGAAAGACGGCCGACGTGACCGTCAACGTAGATGGCGAAACCATGGTTACCGCTATTACCAACCTGCTTTCCAATGCATTTCGCTTTGCAAAATCCGAAATTGAGGTTTCGGTATTCCTTCGGGACAATAACGCCGTCATTTCGATCCGAGACGACGGCCCCGGCATTGCTCCCGATGAAATTGATCACATCTTCGACCGCTTTTTCAAGGGTCGCCAAGGAAAATACGGCCTGGGCCTATCCATTGTCAACGCCGTTGTTGTGGCCCACGACGGCGTGGCCAGAGCGTACAACCGATCCGGAAAAAACGGAAAGACCGGCGCCGTCTTTGAGATCATTCTTCCCCAGTACAAAAAGGGGAAATAAAGGAAAAGATTCCCGCAGTTTACCGGGAATCTTTTGTTATCATCTGTCCGAAAAATTCTCTTTGCCTGACCATCGACACTGCAGCGGGGCGTCTTTAATATCTACACCTTGGAAAAACTTTTTAGCATTGACATCTTGCGAATTTTCTTTACCACCTGTTACTCGGAAAATCCTCTTTGATCTGCTCCGGGGAAGCGGTTGCTAATGCCTTTAGTTTTCGGTTCACGCCAACCATTATGGCAAGGGTCAGAACGGTTGTGAGCAGGTCCGAGCAGGGCTGCGATATGACCAGCCCCGTAATCTGGAAAAGCCTGGACAAAATTAAATATGCCGGAATGAGAAACAATCCTTGCCGTCCCATGGCAATCAGTGCGGCTCGGAATCCGTACCCGATGGATTGACACAAAAACTGCGACAGCATCAAAAAGGCCTGGAGGGGCAGGGTGAAGCATTGTGCCCGAAGGGCCTGAATTCCAATGGAAATTACCTCCGGATCGTCTGCCCGGAACCAGGACATGACCTGTGGAGCAATTATATAGGAGACGATGCCTAACCCCGTAATCAACACCACGCCCACCTTCAGACTGAAACGGTAGGCACCCAGGACGCGGTCGTGGCGTTTTGCTCCATAGTTAAATCCGCACACCGGTTGGAATCCCTGGCCGTAACCGATGAGTGCCGAATAAATGAAGTGCATAAATCGGTTTACGATGGAGAGGGCAGACAATGCCGCTGCTCCGAAAGGGCCTGCCGCAAAATTCAGAGCAACTCCCGATAAGCTTGCAAGTCCCTGTCTGCAGAGGGACGGAAATCCGCCGTGTAGAATCTCTTTATAAATTTGCCAGGAGGGTTTAAAGGATCGGAAGCGGACGGAAATAATATTTTTTACGCCCTTGTTCAAGGCCAGTAAAATACAGAAGGAGATAAATTGACTCAAGACCGTTGCGATGGCCGCCCCCTTGATTCCCCAGCCAAAAACAAAGATAAACAGGGGATCCAAGGCAATATTTAGAATTCCCCCGGACATAACGCCGATCATGGACAGAGTCGCACTTCCCTGGGCCCGCATTTGATTATTTAAGACGTATAGCCCCATCATGAAGGGTGCTCCCATAAAAATATAGGTCGCGTAATCCACCGCAAGCCCGTGAACCTCGGGAATTGCTCCCAAGGCATGAACGATTCCTTCCCGGAAGAGCAACCCCGTTGCCGCAAATAATGTTCCCACGGCAAGGGCCGTAAAGAACGCCGTGGAAACGGTCCGGTCAGCTTCTTCATGATTTTTTTGGCCCAAAAGGCGGGACACATAGGTGGAGGACCCGATCCCGATGGTAAATCCCAAGGCCTGAATCAGCGACATTAGCGAAAAAATTACTCCCACCGCAGCCGAAGCTTCCGTGGAAATTTTACTGACGAAATAGGTATCTGCCAGATTGTAGACCGAAGTAACCAGCATGCTGATAATGGTAGGAATGGCCATTTGGGGAATCAGTGTGTGCAGGTTCGATTCGGTCATCATCCGATAACGTTCATCCTGGGTCATGGCTTGCTCCGTTTCTCTATGGTTTCTCTAATATTTCTACGATTTCTCTTGACATTATTCCCGAATTCGTGTACAATATAAAAAAACATGTGTGAGGTCTTAATATGAAGGGGATTTGCAACGGAAAAATGATTCTTCCTGACCGCATCGAAGAGCGAGGAGTATTGGTCTTTGACCAAGGGATTCGGGGGATTTTCTCCGAGCAAGATGCAAAAACGGTCTGCGATGAGATCTACGATGCCCGGGGAGCCTACGTTTCTCCCGGATTTGTTGACGTGCATATTCATGCTTATCAGGGCAAGGACGTGTCCGACGGGGATGCTGACGGGATGCGTATCATGGCGGCGGCTCTTTTAAAGAACGGCGTCACCGCCTATTGCCCTACGACCATGACCGTTTCTCTGCCGCAGATCCGCAAGGCGTTGGATACCTGCCGAACCTTAAAGGAAGAAAGCCGCACCTGGAACGGGGCGGAAATTCTCGGCGTTCATGCGGAGGGGCCCTTTATCAATCCCGCAAAGAAGGGAGCTCAAAACGAGGCCTATATTCTTCCTCCCGATGCTTCCTTCGTTCTGGATAATAAAGACATTCTTTCTTTGATAACCGTTGCCCCTGAAATGCCCGGCATGGAGCAATTTATTAAGACCGTTCGCGAAAATTCCCGGGTGGTTCTTTCGGTAGGACATACCTGTGCCGATTATGAGCAGACAAAGCAGGCCGTCCGTTGGGGAATTACCCATGCTACCCATACCTTCAACGCCATGTCCGGAATTTGGCACCGGGATCCGGGGACCGTCGGTGCCGTGTTGACCTCCCCCGAGGTCTACTGCGAATTGATAGTAGACACCTTTCACGTGCATCCTGCGTTGTTTCGGATGCTGTACGATCTGAAGAAAGATCATCTGGTGGTGATCACCGATTGTATTTCTGCCGCGGGCTTGCCCGACGGGCAGTATCGGTCGGGAGGGTTGGAGGTAACCCTGAAGGGGATGGAATGTCGCTTGCAAGACGGAACCATCGCAGGAAGCGTTTTGCGGATGAACGACGCTCTTTCCAATCTTGTAAAAAATACCGATCTTCCTCTTTACGAGGCTGTGAACCTGCTCTCCAGAAATCCCGCAAATTCGATCAACGCCCACGGGAAAGGGACTTTGGAACCGGGAAAGGATGCCGATATTCTTCTTTTGGACGATTCCTTCCGGGTTTTGTCGGCATTTCGGATGGGGGAAAAGAAATTTTAAGGGAACCAATGAACAGACACCCGTTGTTCGGGTGTCGTTTTTTTCGCTTTAGTCAACAATTATTGGTTTTTATGTATTACAGTATATCACAATTCGATGTTTTTGTCAATTGGCTTCCCAGGGCAATTTTTCATCGCAGAAAATTCCGTCCAAATCGTCTTTGTGGCAAACCGTAAATAAATTCCTCCGCCCGATTTTAGACGAGTCGCATAGAAAATAGCATTTGGTTGCCCGCTTCAGGACCTTTTGCCGCAGTTCCGTTTCTGTTTCTGCCGGATCGGTGATTTCTCCGTCCTCCGTAATGCCCTGACTGGAGAAAAAGAACAGATCCACCGACACCGATTCTACAAACCGTGCCGCCCCCGGACCGTAGAAGGAACGGTTCTTCGGATCGTACGTTCCTCCCGTACAGTAAATGGTTCCGTCAAAGGGCTCCGTTTCGGAAAAAATGCGAAGATTGTTGGTGATGATTTTTAAATTCTTGTAGCCCTTGAGATATTTCATCATTCTCCAAACGGTGGAGGATGCATCCAGGTAGATGGTGGCTCCGTCAAAGACTGCCGTTGCCGCCCGTTTTGCAATGGCATCCTTCGCTCCGGCGTGTTCTCCGTCCCGCAAATCCAAGGGAATAACCGCGTTTTTTTGATCGGACAGTAATACGCCCCCGTAGATCTTTTTCACAAGCCCCTTTTCTTCCATGGCGGAAATGTCCCGCCGCACCGACGCTTCGCTGGCGTAAACGTGATCCGCAATGCTTCGGATGGCCGCAGGGGAGTGCTCTTCCAAAAAACGCAAGATAGCCTGTTGGCGTTCGTACTGAATCATCATTGGTCTCCTGTGAAAATCTTTGAAATAGTTTGAAAAACTTCTTTCTCTTCTTCTGATGGACTGTCAAGTTTTGTTTCGGGGCTTGACAAACATGAAAATCAGGTTTATAATAAGAAAAGAAGTGTTTTTTACAGTATAACACATTTTTCAAACTTTTGCAAGTCTTTTCAAAAAAAATATTGGAGGAATTTACTTATGGCAATCGTAACGATCGTCGGATCCGGCATGATGGGATCCGCCCTGGCATTCCCTGCAAGAGAAAACGGTAACGAGGTTCGTCTGGTTGGGACCCACTTAGACCGCGAAATCATCGAAGCCAGCATCAAGACCGGCCGTCACCCCAAATTCACGAAGGATTTCCCTGCCGGCGTAAAGTATTATCAGATCGAATCCCTGGAAGAAGCATTGGAAGGTGCCGATATGGTCATCGGCGGCGTCAGCTCCTTCGGCGTGGATTGGTTTGGTGACTACGTTCTTCCCAAGATTCCTGAAAACGTTCCCGTTCTTTCCGTCACCAAAGGCTTGATGGATACGGAGGACGGAAGCCTTTTGACCTATCCCGATCTTTGGAAGGCCAAAATGGACAAAATCGGCAAAAAGGTTTCCCTCAACGCCATCGGCGGTCCCTGCACCTCTTACGAGCTGGTTGCTCACGACCAGACCGAAGTCGCTTTCTGCGGCGATGATCTGGAAGTTCTTCGCAAAATGAAGTCCATCATGGCTACCGATTATTACCATATCAGCATCACCACCGACGTTGTGGGAATCGAAAGTGCCGTCGCGTTGAAGAACGGTTATGCCCTCGGAATTGCCCTGACCATCGGTGTCAATCAAAAGCAATTCGGAATCGACAGTGAATTGCACTTCAACTCCCAAGCCGCCGTCTTTGGCCAGGCCGTCAAAGAAATGTCCAAGCTGTTGGATTATCAGGGTGCCGGCACTCTGGAAAATCTTTGCGTCGGAGCCGGAGACCTGTACGTTACCGTCTACGGCGGACGTACCCGCTTGGTCGGAATTTTGTTGGGTCGCGGCCTGAACATTGACGAAGCCAAGGCCGAATTGAACGGCGTTACCCTGGAATCCCTCGTGGTTGCCGTTCGTGTTGCCCGTGCCATCCGTGCCGCTTCCGCTCTCGGCAAGCTGGACATGAAGGATTTCCCCCTGCTTACCCACGTAGATCAGATCCTGTCCGAAAAGGCCGAAGTCAATATTCCTTGGGAATCTTTCACCTTCGAAAAATAATCGCAAAAGTAGTGCAAACAGACCCACCGTTCCGTCGGTGGGTCTGTTTTTGTATACAGAAAACCACGCGATAGTCGCGTGGTTCAATAAAGGCTATTGCCGATGAAGATGGTAAAAAACTCCTGATGTGTTATAATGGAATCGTGACCTGCCAGTTACGATAAAATAAACACATCAGGAGGACATTAGAATGTCGGAACAAAATAATGCCACCAATAGTTTAGCACATACGAAATGGAATTGCAAGTATCATATTGTGTTTGCTTCAAAATGTCGCAGAAAAGTTTTTTTTGAAGAGAAAAGAACTGAAATTCGAGAAATACTACACACCCTATGTCAATGGAAGGGTGTGGAAATTGTTGAGGGCGAAGTGTGTCCAGATCACATACATCTGCTGGTAAGTATTCCTCCCAAAATGAGCGTTTCGGGATTTATGGGATATTTGAAAGAGAAAAGTAGTTTAATGAT
>JAZTWH010000048.1:0-16292 GCA_045635765.1 Eubacteriales bacterium
ATGTGTGATTGAAAACTGTCCCGACATCAGCGATACCCATACGGCACTGGAAATTCTGAATATGCTGGGTGCTCAGGTGAAGCACCGGGCAAATACCGTTTGGGTTGATTGCCGCAATGTCATTGATTATGAGATCCCCGACGCTTTAATGCGAAAAATGCGGTCTTCCGTCATATTTTTGGGTGCACTGCTGGCCCGCCACGGGAAGGCGGTCATCTCATTCCCCGGCGGTTGTGAACTGGGCCCCCGTCCCATCGACCTCCATTTGGCCGCCTTGGAAAAAATGGGCGTAACCATTCAGGAAGAATTCGGAAGTCTCTTTTGCAGTTGCAAAGAACTGCGGGGGTGTGAGATCCCTTTGGCCTTCCCCAGTGTGGGAGCCACGGAAAATATCATGCTCGCCGCCGTCCGGGCAAAGGGAACCACCGTAATTACCAACGCCGCCCGGGAGCCGGAGATCGAGGACCTTCAAAATTTTCTCAACGAAATGGGTGCCTCGGTTCATGGAGCCGGGTCCAGCACCGTCGTTATCCACGGTGTGGAATCCCTGACCGGATGCCGCCATCGGGTTATTCCCGACCGTATTGTGACTGCCACCTATCTTTGTGCCGTGGCCGCCACTCGGGGAAACGCCTTGCTTCGTAATACCTGCCCCCGTCACAATGCCGCATTGCTTTCCGCATTACGCCAGGCCGGATGCGAAATTGAAGAAATGGGGGATTTGATCCGTATCGCCTGTAATACCCTCAAGGCGGCCCGTCGCATCCGCACCATGCCTTATCCCGGGTTCCCGACCGATGCCCAGGCTCCGTTTATGGGCCTGATGTGCGTGGCAAAGGGTAGTACGGTGTTTGTGGAAACGATTTTTGAGAACCGTTATAAGCATATTGCCGAGCTTCAACGAATGGGTGCCAATATTACGCCCGAAGGCCGCGTCGCGGTGGTGGAAGGTGTGAAACGGCTTAAGGGTGCCCCCGTAAAGGCCACGGATCTTCGAGGCGGTGCCGCCTTGATGATCGGAGCATTGGCCGCAGAAGGGGTTACCGAAATCTCCGACATTTATCACATCGACCGGGGATATGAACGCCCGGAATTCGTACTCTCCCAGTTGGGAGCCAATATCCAAAGAATCTGACCCCCGTTCTGCGGGGGAGAAAGGACAAGTCCGTGAAAAGCGAAATGGAAAAACTTCGGCAAAAGCAACAGCTCCGCCGCCGAAAGCGAACGCTCCGAATCCTTGCCGTCTCTCCGCTGATTGCCTTTGTTTTCGTAGCGGCTCTGTCCCTTCTCACCCGGATCAATACCGTCGTCGTCCGTAATTCCACTCCCTATTCTTCCATGGAAATCTCTCAGCATTTCTCCTTTTCCGTGGGGGACAGCCTCTTTACCGTGGACCGGGACAAGCTGGCGGAAGAAATTACCGTTTCCTGCCCTTACGTCAAATCTGCCGAAGTAGCGTATCAGCTTCCCAACGATCTTCAGATTACCCTGACTCCCGCAACGGTTGCCTTTTCCATCCGTACCGAGCAGGAGGTCCTGTTGGTGGACCGGGATTTTAAGGTTCTGGAGGTTGTGGACCGGCTGCCGGAACAGGTGGTGTCCGTGGACGGCTTGGACGTGCTTTCCTATACCGTCGGGAAACCTCTGGACGAAAAGGAAAATATTCAGGTCTCCATCGTCCGTGAATTGCTGTCAGAGCTTCATGCCCGGGGCTTGGATCAGGTGACGGCAAAGATCGACCTTTCCAAAAAGTATAACATTTCTTTGCAGATTTACGATGTGATTACCGTTTATTTGGGGAATTCCGAGGATTTTGATTCCAAGATGAATATGCTGGTCAAAATCCTGAATGAAAACGACGTCACCGTTCCTGCGGAGATCCGGGTCCGTAATCCTGCGGAAGGAAGATATTCCCGTTTGGATCCCCTCCCCGATACCTCCCAAGACTCCGATGTGGGGACGTAACATTTGCGGGAACGACAGAAAAACCGAAAATTCGTAAAATGTTCGGAATAATATCAAAAAAAAGACACTATAATAACTTTTCTTTTGGTCAAAACTATGATATAATATTTAATATATAACATGCGACGCATTACAGAAACAGAAAACGATTCATCGAAAGGAAGTAATGAGATATGGCTTTCAGAAGCATTGAGGAACCCGAAGCATTGGTATCCATCAAAGTGATCGGCGTAGGTGGCGGCGGCGGAAATGCGGTCAACCGCATGATTCAGGACGACGTAAAGAGCGTTGATTTCGTAGTAGCAAATACGGACGCACAAGATTTGGAAGACTCCCTGGCATCCAATAAGATTCTTCTCGGTCAGAAAGTGACCAACGGCCGGGGTGCCGGTGCCAATCCCGAAGTGGGACGCCGTGCGGCAGATGACAGCCGGGAACAGATCTCCGAAGCCCTGAAGGGCGGAGAAATGGTCTTTATCACCGCAGGAATGGGCGGCGGAACCGGAACCGGGGCTGCTCCTCTTGTAGCTGAGATCGCCAAGGAAATGGGTCTTTTGACCGTAGCCGTGGTGACCAAGCCCTTCGGATTTGAAGGAAATCTTAAGATGAAACGTGCCGAAAAGGGAATTGAGGATCTCCGCAATCACGTGGACTCTCTGATCGTCATTCCCAACGAACGGCTGAAATACGTGGCCGATGATCGAATCTCTCTGGTGAATGCTTTTGCAATGGCAGACAGCGTTTTGAAGCAGGGCGTTCAGTCCATCTCTGACTTGATTCAGGGTCGTGGAATTCTGAACCTGGACTTCGCCGACGTTTGTGCGATTATGAAGGATGCGGGCTATGCCCATATGTGCGTTGCCCACGCCAAGGGGAAGGACAAAGCGGAAGAAGCCGCCCGTAAAGCCATTGTTTCTCCCTTGTTGGAAACCTCCGTTTCCGGTGCAAAGGGAATTATCATCAACTTTACCGCCGATCCCGAGGTCGCGTTGGATGATATTTACCGTGCTGCCGATATCATCCGGGAAGAGGCTGACCCCGATGCCAACATTATCTGGGGTGTGGAGTTGGACGACGAATTGGAAGACGAGCTTCGCATTACCATCATTGCCACCGGCTTTGATGAGCCTCAGAATGCCGCCCTTCCCAAGGCGACCAAGAATCTCTCCACCTCCGGCTATTCCTTTAAGGCCTACGATTCCGTAACCAAGCCTGTGGCTCCCGCGGAACCCGTTGTGGAAAAGACTCCCGCCGTGGATACTGCGGCTCTCTTTGAAGGCCTCACCGTTTCTTCTCCGGACAGCCCTGCCGCTCCTTCTTCTGATGCTTCCGAGGAAGATTCCGATGAAGATTTCATGAGACTTCTCAATGAAATTACCAAAGGAAAATAAATAAAATCATTTCGGTGCAACCTCTACGGGGGTTGCACCGTTTTTCTGTTTCATTAAATTTTCAAATCAAGGTTGACAGATAACTTGACAGATGTCAACATTTATGGTATACTATACGGGTGCGTTTAAAGATATATAATAAGGAAAAACAGATTATGAAACATCGCATCCAATCATTGAAGCAACAAAAGAATGCTGTGATCCTCGCCCACTATTACGCCCCAGCCGAAGTGCAACAGGTTGCGGACTACGTGGGAGATTCCTTTTATCTTGCAAAGGTTGCCAAGGAGAGTCCCGCCGAAATCATCGTATTTTGCGGAGTCTCCTTTATGGGCGAAAGTGCAAAAATCCTGAACCCCGGGAAAAAAGTGCTGATGCCCGATCCCTCTGCCGATTGCCCCATGGCCCACATGGTTGCACCCGGCAAAATTGAGCAAATGCGTAAGGCCTACGACGATTTGGCCGTGGTTTGTTATATCAATTCCACCGCCGAGCTGAAGTGCCAAAGTGACGTATGCGTTACTTCCTCCAACGCAGTAAAAATCGTCCGCAATCTGCCCAATAAGAATATTTTCTTTATCCCCGACCGCAATTTGGGCCGCTATGTAGCGGAACAGGTCCCGGAAAAGAATATCATTCTCAACGACGGATGCTGCCCCATTCATGCCAAAATTACTGCGGAGCAAGTGCAAGCCCTCAAGACCGCCCATCCTGCCGCTAAGGTCTTGACCCACCCGGAGTGTGAGCCCGCCGTGGCCCGGTTGTCCGACGTTCTCGGCAGTACCGCAGAAATTATTGATTACGCAAAGAGCCACCCCAACCGGGAGTTTATCATCGGTACCGAAGAGGGCGTTTTGTATCGGCTGCAGAGCGACAGTCCGGAGAAAAGGTTCTATTTTCCCTCTCCCTGTCCCTGCTGTGTCGATATGAAGCGAAATACGTTGGAATCCCTCTGCTCCGTGCTGGAATTGGAGGACCGGGAAATCTTGCTCCCCGACGCCGTCATCCGGGATGCGTTGGTCCCGCTGAACCGTATGCTGGAGCTTGCAAAGTAAGGAACGAATTATGATTGCTGATATTTTAATCGTGGGCTGCGGTGTTGCGGGCCTTTACTGTGCCCTTAACCTTCCCCCGGAAAAAAACATCGTTATTGTGACCAAGAATAAGGCTTGCAGAAGCGATTCCTTCCTGGCTCAGGGCGGAATCTGCGTCCTCCGGGACGAAGGGGACTATAAACCCTTTTATGACGACACCATGAGAGCCGGCCACTATGAAAATAACCCCGATTCGGTGGATATTATGATTCGGTCCTCTCAGCAGGTCATTGAAGACCTGGTTTCTTTCGGAGTTCGGTTTGAGAAAAACGGTTCGGAGTTTACTTATACCAGAGAAGGGGCCCATTCCAAGCCCAGAATTTTGTTCCATGAGGACGAGACGGGAAAGGAGATTACCTCCCATCTTCTGGAGACCGCCCGAAGCCGTCCCAATATTACCCTCATCGAGAATTTTACCATGGTCGATCTGATCTGCGAAGGGAACACCTGCGGCGGGATCATCGGCCGGGACGCAGAGGGAACCTATCAGCCCATTACCGCCGATTACACCGTCTTGGCTACCGGTGGCATCGGGGGACTGTTTAAGCACTCCACCAACTACCGGCACCTTACGGGGGATGCGTTGGCTTTGGCGTTAAAATATAACGTCAAAATGCGGAATCTGGATTATATACAGATCCATCCCACCACCCTCTACAGCAAAAAGCACGGTCGGGAATTTCTAATCTCCGAATCCGTTCGGGGGGAGGGTGCCATTCTTCTGAATTCCAAAGGAGAACGCTTCGTTGATGAGCTTCAGCCCCGGGACGTGGTTGCCAACGCCATCTTCGACGAGATGAAAAAGGAAGGCACGGAGCACGTCTGGCTTTCCATGGAATCCATTCCCGAAGAGGAAATCCGAGCCCATTTTCCCAACATCTATCAGCATTGCCTCGACGAAGGATATGACGTGACCAAGCAGCCCATCCCTGTGGTCCCTTCCCAGCACTATTTTATGGGCGGAATCGACGTGGATCGGAACAGTAAAACCTCCATGGACCGGCTCTATGCCGTGGGTGAGACGGCCTGCAACGGCGTGCACGGACGCAACCGCCTTGCCAGCAATTCTTTGTTGGAAAGCCTGGTCTTTGCGAAGCGGGCCGCCAATCATTTGATGACCGATTATACCGTTCCCGATCTCCCTGTGGATATCACCGTCCACCCGGAGCAGTACGTAAATTACGAAGAACAATACAAACAAGCCGTTTTGGCCGCCATCGAAAGGGAGAAAGAAAGCCATGAATAACGTTACCATGAAAATGAATGTGGACCGATTGCTTCTCAGTGCTCTGCAGGAGGACATCACCAGTGAAGATATTACCACCAATTCCGTAATGCCCCGGTATCAGCTGGGTGAGGTGGAATTGATCTGCAAGCAGGACGGAGTCATTGCCGGCTTGGGCGTGTTTCGGAGGGTCTTTGAGCTTTTAGACGATTCTACCCAGATCACGTTTACCTGCAAAGATGGCGACACCGTGAAAAACGGCCAAAAAATCGGTCTTATTCGGGGGGATATCCGAGTCCTTCTCTCGGGAGAACGGACGGCGTTAAACTATCTCCAGCGGATGAGTGGGATCGCCACCTATACCCGCAGTATCGCAGACCTTCTCGCCGGAAGCAAGACCAAGCTTCTGGATACCCGCAAAACCACCCCCAATATGCGCGTTTTTGAAAAGTATGCCGTCAAAGTGGGCGGTGGATGCAATCACCGCTACAACTTAAGTGACGGAATTTTACTCAAGGACAATCATATCGGTGCCGCCGGCGGAGTGAAGCAGGCCATCCGGATGGCCAAGGAATACGCCCCCTTTGTCCGTAAAATCGAAGTGGAAGTAGAAAATCTCTCCATGCTCCGGGAGGCTCTGGAGGCAGGGGCTGATATTATTATGCTGGACAATATGTCCGTGGAAGAAATGAGAGAAGCCGTCCGCCTCGCTTCGGGAAAAGCGGAAACCGAATGTAGCGGGAACGTCACCCTGGAAAACGTTGCAAAATTGGTGGATGTGGGCGTGGATTATATCTCCAGCGGTGCTTTGACCCATTCCGCACCCATTTTGGATCTTTCGCTGAAAAATCTTCACCCCGTATCTTGAGGAATGCCTATGAATCCCCAAGAACGCAGAAGGGGGATCGTCTCCTGCCTGCTGTCTTCCCAAAGGCCCCTTTCCGGCGGGGAGTTGGCAAAGCGATTCGGTGTTTCCCGGCAGATCATCGTATCCGATATTGGGGCTCTGCGGGCTTCCGGGACCAAGATCTGCTCCCGACATCGGGGATACACGTTGGAACGGGACACCTTTTCCCACATTACGAAGCGGATCCGCTGCCGCCATGGACAGGACCGGGTCCGGGAGGAGTTTTATGCGGTGGTAGACCACGGCGGAACCGTCCTTGACGTTACTGTGAATCACCCCATGTACGGTGAAATTTCCGTCCCCCTTTCCATCGCAACCAGGCAAGATGCAGATGAGTTTGTGAAAACCGTTGCCACCTCCGATTTTTCCCCCCTTTCCAATCTTACGGGCGGCGTCCATATGCACACTCTGTTGTTGGATTCCCAAAATACCTACGACCGCATTTGCCGAGCCTTGACCGGGCTTGGGATGTTAATTGACGTTGAAGGAAATGAATCGTAATACGAGACAGTTATTTTAGGGACAGACCCGCGGACCTCCTGCGACGATGCCGTGGCCCTTCGGCTCCTCGCCTCTGCAGAGCAACCTGTGAAGCTTGTGGAAATCGGCTATCGCCAGGCCCTTTCCGGACAGCAAGGGAGTCGATCTCAATTTCTACCAAATGACCGATCCGAAGTTGCACTTGACGTTTTTGACCGACTTTGTCCCGTCCCCAAATCACTTTTTGCCCACCCTCAAAGCCTTCACAAATACGTTGCAGAATCCGGCTGAAGGAAGACTACGAACGAAAAATAATAAGACAAGAGCATCCCCCGCTATGAACGGGGGATGCTCTTTATTCGTAATCGTATTTGATTTTCTTTCGCAGGGGAATTTCCAACTTCCGTTTAAAGTGGACGAACCATCCCCCGTAGGTCCCAACGGGATCGACCAAAATGGACTTCATGCCGCAACGGCTTGCGGCGGCCATGTCGGTAAATAATTGGTCTCCCAGCAGTACCACCTTTTCCTTGGGCAGATGTAACCGTTCAAGAGCCTTGAAAATAGCCTTTCTCGACGGTTTCAGTGCTTTGTAGAAGCAAGGTAGCCCTAATGGTGCCGCAAAGTCTTCCGTACGCTTTTTGTGATTATTGGAAACGATGCAGATCTTGATCCCAGCTTCGGTCAGCCCGTTGACCCAGGCGGCCACCTCTTCATCGGGAAGAAACACGTTTCTCGCTGCCAAGGTATCGTCCAGATCTGTGATGATTCCATCGATCCCCATTTCTTGCAACAGGGCAGGGGACACCTGAGTATATCTTCGCAGTCTGAGGGTGGGGGAATAGAAGCTCATAAATCCTCCTATGAAAAAAGTGCATGATGGGAATCATGCACTTTCGGATCGTTATTTATACTTGCGCTTTCTTGCGGCTTCGGACTTCTTCTTGCGCTTGACGGAAGGCTTTTCGTAGTGTTCGCGTTTTCTCAGTTCAGCTAAAGTTCCGGCTTTCGCACACTGTCTCTTAAAACGACGGAGCGCATTATCCAACGATTCGTTTTCTTTGATCTTGATTTCAGACATTTTTTAATTCCCTCCCTCCATCGTATACGCTGAAGGACTTGATTTCTCAAAATCCTATAATATTATACACGAAAAAACCCTTTCTGTCAAGTCCTGCAAGGGCAAAACAGGGGCAAGTTCCTGTTAATTTTTTGTGAACTTCAACGGCAAGGAATTTTCCGAAGCTAAAGTTCCGCCAAAGTTTTGGGATTCCGAAATCCCAGGTTCCATTTTAAAAAACTTGACAAAACTCGCCTTCCGTCCTGGCCAAGCTTGTCTGCGGGACGGAATTGTTCGCCCGATTCCACCTTTCTGAGCCTCCGAAACGCGGAAAAATTCCGGCTCTGATATGCTGGAAAATTCCGCCGGAGTTCGGCTTATTTCCACCTTTCCCGAAGATAGTTATAGGCAAATTTGGTGTTACATATGCGGGAGATCTTCCCATGTTCCAGCAATTTGGTGGTGGCGTTGGCACCTGCCCCATAGATGGGCTGCAGATCGTCCATCATGTAAATGTTGTACGGACTTTCGTATCCGGGCTTTGCGTACCCCACGTTTTCCAAATTTCCTACGGTGTTCTTTTGCCTGTAAAGATAATAGGGAATATATCCGTGATCTGCACAGTATTTTTGGGAGATCTCCACCATCTTAACGGCGTCCCTTGCGTTTTTCGTAAATTCTTCCGGGTCCTCCTCTGCAAAATCCGCTGCGCGCTTCAGATATAGGGTGTGTACGGTAATATTATGGGGATCCAACGCCGTAATTCCTTGCATGGTCTGTTCAAAGGACTGGGGAGTATCTCCCGGAAGTCCGGCAATCAGATCAACGTTTACCGCAAGGTTCGTTTTGCGGGCCATTTCGTAGGCACGGAAAAAGTCTTCTGCCGTATGTCTGCGACCCACCAGCGACAAAATTCGGTCATTCAGCGTTTGGGGATTCACGCTTACCCGGGTAGCCCCCCCGGCCTCCATGGCCTTCAGCTTGTCTTCCGTGATGGTGTCCGGACGGCCGGCTTCTACGGTGTATTCCAGCAAATGATCCACGTCGATATTCTTTTTTACGGTCAGCATCAAGTCGTCCAACTGCCCTTCCGAAAGGGTGGTGGGCGTTCCGCCTCCTATATATACGGTTGTAATTCGGTGTCCACACTGTTTTGCAAAGGCGGTTTTTGCATAGATTTCTTCCTTCAGGACCTCCAAATATTCGGGGATGAGACTGTGCTCGTCCCCCGTTACCTGGGACACGAAGGAGCAGTATTTGCACCGGCTGGGACAGAAGGGAATGGAAATATACATTCCCGCATCCCCCGGCTGATTGGCCCTTCGGGCATGGGTCTGTCCCTGGGCCGTCTGCTTGCAAAGGTCGATCTTCTCCGGCGTTACAAGGTAGGATTCCCTCATAACGTCCTCCGTTTTGGGCCCGTAGATCTTGGTTAGGGTCTCGTAAAACCGAATGGGACGTACCCCCGAAAGGATTCCCCAGGGGGAAGTGATGCCCGTCGCCGCAGAAAAAACGTCGTAGGCCGCCCGTTTGATGGCACACCGTTCTCCGTCGTGGAGGCTTGGATCAATTTCTCGGACCGAGCGATAGGTTTTTCCCTTCCAGCAAAAGACTGCCTCGAATTCGGTTTCCTTTCGGGTTACAGCCAGAACCTTTCCCTTTTCTTCCGTAAATCCGTCCCGGGGGAAAAATAGATTGGAAAGAGCGATAATGTCAAAGGAATCGTCCGTATCCTTTAAGATTAATTTCAAATTCCGGCTCCCCCAATCCAATCCTCTTTGCCGATCTTCGTGGCAAATCCGTGGCCGGGATATACGGTGGTGTCTTCCGGCAAATGGGAAAGTCTCTTTAAAGATTCCAGCATTTTCTCCGGGTCTCCCAAGGGAAAATCCGTGCGTCCGTAGGTATCTTTAAACAGGGTGTCTCCCGAAAAAAGGATATGTTGATCCTTCCAGTAAAAGCACACGGAGCCCGGAGTGTGCCCCGGGGTATGCAGTACCTGTAGCGAAACCGTATCCTCCCCGCTTCCCAGCAGGATTTCATCCCCGTCCGATACGAAATCCGTCGCGGTATAATCGTATCTCCAATGGGGATCCGGGATCGATGCCGGAGCACGGAGGCTGTCATCATTCAGGTAGATCTCGTCATCCCGGTGCATCCATATCCGGGGAGATCCGCCAAAGGACAGATCCCCCAGGGCTGCCGTATGGTCCAAATGCCCGTGGGTAAGAAGAATGTCCGTAATGGGCAATTCTCCGCAAAATTTCCGTATTTTTTCGGGACAGTCTCCCGGATCGATTACGGCAACGCCATGGGAAAAGATCAGAAGATAGCAATTGGTTATCAGGTCTCCGACCAGGATTCTGCGTACCGTCATTTCAGCAACTCCTTCGTGTCCATTAAAATTGTTACCGGGCCGTCGCAGACCGTTTCGATCTTCATGTCCGCACCGAAAACTCCCGTCTTTACGGGGAGCAGTTCTCCCAGCTCATGGCAAAATTTCTCATACATAGGTTCTGCTATCTCCGGCCGGGCGGCGGCCCCGAAATAGGGACGGTTCCCTTCGGCACAGGACCCCAGCAGCGTGAATTGGGATACGGCCAACACTTCCGCCTTTGCATCGGCAGGGGAGACGTTCATTTTTCCCTGTGCATCTTCAAAGATCCGCAAATTGGCACACTTGCGTACCAAAAAACGAACCTCTTTTTCCGTGTCCTCGGGACAAACTCCCAGGAAAATCAGCATCCCTGCTCCAATCTCCGAAATCGGAGATCCGTCCACGGAAAGCTTTGCTCTGCGTACCCGTTGAATGACTGCTCTCATAATTATGCTCTCTCTACTCGTAATACGTCCTTTAACTTCCGCAGACGTTTTGCAATAATCTCCAAATGGGATAAACTGTGTACTTCAATGTTCAGAACCACCCGCACGTCTCCGTTGGGAATCTGTTGCATGGAAAGGCCCCGAGTCATAATGTGCATCTGGGCTAACGCCGAAGAAATATCGGCCAACAGGTCGATGCGGTTCAATGCGTCGATGGACAGGGTGGTGTTGAAATACTCGTTTTCCGCATCCTCCCAATGAACCTTGACCAAACGCCCGGGCTCGATTCCCTTCAGATGAGGGCAGTTGGTCTGGTGCACCGTGACCCCGTTCCCCCGGGTAATAAAGCCTACGATCTCATCTCCCGGAACCGGAACGCAGCATCCTGCAAGGCGAACGAGACAGTTGTCGATGTCTTCCACTGCAACGCCGCTGACCGGCTTTTTCCGATTTCGCACCTGAGGCTGAATGGGTTGCTGTTCGGCCTGCTTTTTTATCAGCTTGGTGTAGTCAACCTTCAGCTTGGGCAGAATTTTGGAAATGGAAACCCCTCCGTAGCCAATGGCGGCGTACAGGTCTTCGATGGTTTCCAAATTGTACCGGGAAAGAATGGGGGCAAACAGTTCTTTTTCGTCCACGTTTGCTGTATTGATCAGACTCCGCTTCATTTCCCGTTCCAGATCTGCCCGACCTTGAACAATGTTTTCTTCCCGCTTCTCTTTTTTGAACCATTGGCGGATCTTCGCCTTCGCCTCGTTGGTCTTGACCAGGTTGAGCCAGTCCCGGGAAGGGCCGGCGGAAGAATCGGAGGTCAGAATTTCCACCACGTCGCCGTTCTGCATCTTGGAGGTCAATTCCACGATCCGACCGTTGATTTTTGCCCCGATCATCTTGTTCCCCACCTGGGTATGAATGGCGTAGGCGAAGTCAATGACGGTGGAGTCCGCGTGTAAGGTAATAATATCCCCCTTGGGTGTAGAAACGAACACCTGATCGGCAAAGAGGTCGATCTTAAAGGTTTTCAGGAAGTCGTCCGCGTCGTTTACGTCGCTTTGTACCTCCAACAGCTTGCGTACCCATGCCAACTGCTCGTCTAAAGGATCCTTCCCGATGCGGCCGGTCTTGTATTTCCAGTGGGCCGCGATTCCCAATTCCGCAATCTTGTGCATCTCTTGGGTTCGAATTTGAATTTCAAACAGATACCCTTCGAAGGAAACGGTGGTATGCAGTGATTGGTACATATTGGGCTTGGGCGTTGCAATGTAGTCCTTTAACCTGCCTGGAATGGCGGAAAACTGATCGTGCATCAGCCCCAAAACGTTGTAACATTCCGTGGTTTTGTCAACGATGATCCGGAAGGCGTACAGGTCGTAAATTTCATCGAAATCCTTGTTCTGGTTGAACATTTTCCGATAAATGCTGTAAATATGCTTGATCCGGCTCTCAATGGACGCATGAATCCCTTCCTGCTCCAGGGTGTCGGTGATGATCTTTTTAATGCGGACAAAACGCTCGTTGTTTTCGTGAAATACCTCCAGGTCGTTTACGATCTCGTCGTAACCGATGGGGTCAATGTATTTCAGGGCAATGTCCTCCAGCTCGGTCTTCAGGTTCTGAATTCCCAAACGGTGGGCCAGGGGGGCGTAGACCTCCAAGGTCTCCATGGCCTTACTTCGCTTTTTGTCTTCGGTCTGATATTCCAGAGTACGCATATTGTGCAGTCGGTCCGCCAGCTTGATCATGATGACCCGAATGTCTTTTGCCATGGCAAGAAGCATTTTGCGGAGATTCTCCACCTGCTGCTCTTCCTGGGACGTATAATTGATCCGTCCCAATTTGGTAACTCCGTCTACCAGCTCTGCAATTTCGGGAGAGAACCGCTGGGCAATATCATTCTTCGTTACGGCAGTATCCTCAACGACGTCGTGCAACAGGCTTGCAATAATGCAGGATTCGTCCATCCCGTAGGAGATGAGGATCTTTGCCACCTCCAACGGATGAATGATATAGGGTTCCCCTGATTTGCGTAATTGTCCGTGATGGGACTGGGCCGCAAAGGCCGCCGCATCCCGGATGCGATCAAGATCATAACGGACGTCGCTTTCGCCCGGTATTTTCAAGAACTCCAAAATAAGATCGTCGTACATAGGCTTATCCTTTTTCTGCGATAGAAATTTTGTCCCAATCGTGGGCTTTGCAGAGATCCACCTTCTTTTCCGTGCGGAAAAGGGTAATTTCCAGGGATTTTCCTGCCGTATATCGGAGCAATTCCAGCTCCTGCATCGTGTCAAGACAAAGCATCAGACGGCAATAGTTGAATTCCCCGTTGTAGCGGTTGTTGACCGCCCGGATGACCGTTTCGGGACGGCGTAGAAGGAACCCCTCTGTTCCGTGGTTTAAGGCCGAGGCCGTCAGATAGCGGTAAAGGGCCACCATGGTCTTTCGGTTGATCCGGCAGTCTTCGGGAAGCTCGCAACCCTCCCTGCGGTAGGATGCATAGTGCTTTCGGTAGATCAGATCGTTTTTGTTGTCCGAAAACCGAATGCTTCGGATGGTAACGTTCAGCATGGGTCGATCACGGAACGATTTTTCAAAGATGGTACAGAAAATATCCACCGAATCTCCCTCGTTGCAATCCATCTCCTCCGGGCTATGCCCAAACCACATGGCGGTAAATTCGACGCCGTTCTTCTCCAGAGTTAAACGGGTGTGCTTGCCGCCTCCCACGCCGGTCAAAGTGCAGATCTTCAGATCCGTTGCCACCACAGAGGGATAGGGATTTCCGTTGCCGAAGGGTTCCAGGGCCGACAGCGACCGAACGAAATCCAAGGAAAAGGCCCCCTCGTCCACCTCAAATTCTGCTTCGCAGGTGGGAATCAATGCTTCCTCCGGGATTTCCCGGTCCGCCTTCTCGGTGACGTCCCGTAGGAATTTTTCGTAATTTTCTTTTTTTAACGTAAGGCCGACGGCCATTTCGTGCCCGCCGAAATTCTCCAGATATTGAGAGGATTTTCCCACCAACTCAAAGAGGTTGACCCCCCGGACGCTCCGGGCGGATCCCTTGGCCAAATCACCTTCAAAGCAAATCAGAATACAGGGCCGGGAATACCGTTCGGTCAGCCGTGACGCCGCGATTCCAATGACACCGTTATGCCAACGGTCGGAAGCATAGACCATCACTTTGTCCTTCGGCTCGTGGCCGGCAAGAATCAGGTCGATGTCTCGGACCACCTGCTGTTCCTTCTCTTTCCGTTCCACGTTGCAGTCGCAGAGGGCCTTTGCCAATTCCTCGGCCCTTGCCGGGTCGGACTCCAGCAGCAATTGGACCGAAACCCTGCAATCGCTGATCCGGCCGGCGGCATTCATCCGGGGTGCGATCTGGTAAGCAATGACGTTGGTGTCAATTTTTCCGTCGGTGCTTCCACTCATACGCAACAGGGCGGAGATGCCCGGGGGACACTCCCGTTCCAGATTTTGCAGTCCGTATTTTACGATGCACCGGTTTTCGTCCAGGATCGGCATAATGTCCGCAATGGTTCCGATGGCCGTAATTCCACCGAACCGCCGGAAGGCTTCCATGGAATCCCTCATGCAGGCACTGATCAACTTAAATACGACCCCTACGCCGGCCAAATCCGGGAAAGGATACTCCGAATCCTTTCGCTTGGGATTGACCACCGGGCAATCGGGCAAAACCTCCATGCACTCGTGATGATCGGTGACGATGACGTCCAGGCCGATTTGCTTTGCATGGGCAATTTCATTGACTGCCGTCGTTCCCGTATCCACGGTGATCAGCAGGTCTGTTCCGTTGTCGCGGATCCGTTCTAGGGCGGAGGGGTTCAGCCCGTATCCCTCCTCCAAGCGGGAAGGGATATAATAATCCAGGTTTTCCGTGCGGCCCGATAAGTATTGATACAGAATCACGGTCGAGGTGATCCCGTCCACGTCGTAATCTCCGTATACCGTAATTTTTTCGTTATTGGCAATGGCCTTCTCCACCCGGGAGACGGCTTTGTCCATATCTGCAAGCAGAAACGGATCGTGAAGATTCCTTTGAAGATCGTTCTGCAAGAATCTTCGGATCTGCTCCTCGTCGGTCAGCCCCCGGTTGCACAGAAGACGGGCCACCGGCTCCGGCAGACCGTGGGTCTCTTTGATCCGGGCAACGGTTTCGCGGTCCTGTTGCAGTATGATCCATTTTTCATCAGTCATTGGCGTTCCCCTGTATTTATAACTTTCATCAGTCGTTGGCGTTCCGCTGTATTTTTTTCTTTCATCAGTCGTTGGCGTTCCCCTGTATTACATTTGCTTTCATCAAAAGGTCCCGTTTGGTGTCCCAAAGCTTTTGGGACAGGTCCACGTAGTAGCGTTCCGGATTCTCAAAGCGTACGACCTCTTCCCACAGGTGGCCGGTCTGATCGCTGCAGTATTCCCGGATCTCCTTTGCCGTGGGCAGGTCGTAGACCAGTTCCCCCCGTTCAAAGATTGGAACTAAAAGCCTTTTTGCCGTGTAATTTTTAAAAGTTTTCCGCTTCCAGGGAAAATCGGGATGGAACAATTCGATGGGCTTGGTGAAATCAAATTCTTCCCCTCGGATGGCGATAAGGTCCGCAAGCATTTGCCCCGTGGTGTTGGAATAAAGCCGCCAAACCTCTTTTTCGCAGGGATTAGTAATTTTCTCTACGTTTTCCGAGCATTTGATCTTCGGAACCATAATTCCGCCTTCTTCCACGGAAACGACTTTGTAAACACCCCCGAATACGGGCTCGCTTTTTGAGGTGATCAGCCGTTCTCCCACGCCGAAGCAGTCAACTTGAGCTCCTTGGGAGAGAATGTCCCGAATAATATATTCGTCCAGAGAGTTGGATACGAAGATCTTGCAATCCTCCATTCCCGCCTCGTCCAGCATCTTACGGGTCTTTTTGGTCAGGTATGCCACGTCCCCGGAATCGATGCGGATCCCTTTCAGCCGGGCCCCCATGGGCAACAGGACCTCCTTGTGAACTCGAATAGCGTTGGGAACTCCCGATTTCAACACGTTATAGGTATCCACCAGCAACGTACAATCATTGGGATAAAGCTCCCCGTAGGCACGGAAGGCTTCGTATTCACTGTCAAACATCTGGATCCAGGAATGAGCCATGGTTCCCACTGCGGGAATCCCGAAAAGCTGCTCGCAAACGGCACAGGCGGTCCCGGCACACCCCGCAATATAGGCAGCCCGAGCTCCCAAAATGGCGGCGTTGTTCCCCTGTGCCCGCCGGGAGCCGAATTCAAAGACCGGCCGCCCCTTGGCCGCCTTAACGATGCGGTGTGCCTTCGTTGCAATCAGGGATTGATGGTT
>JAZTWH010000049.1:0-9192 GCA_045635765.1 Eubacteriales bacterium
AGACCTGTTATTTCGGAATCAACAGGGTACAAAATTCACTGTTTAATTTTCAAGGTTCATGACGGCCGTAAAAACCTCTGTTTTTTTGGCGCTTGAATAGTATATCACAAATTTTCCCGTTTGTCAAGCCCTTTTTGAAAATTTTTTTTGTTGTGAAAAAACAGCGAAAACCGTTGATATTATCATGTTTTTTTGATGTTGCTGTCGAATTTTGCGATTCTTTTTGTTAAAAATGTTTCTTTTTATTTTTTTGGTTTTCATAGTCAAAACTGCCAAAAAAGGAAGGCTTCTTCAAAAAGTCCCATGGTTTTCAAAAAAATGGGGATTCATTTAAAAATAATCCCCTTGCGGAAACGATGGAGGAAGAACCAATCGGTCCTTCCTCGCTGCTCAATCTTCTATTAGGATGGAAATCCGAAGCGGTCCGTATAAAAACAGACGCTTTTGCCGTCCGAGGGTTCCGTCGGGGCCACAGGGAAAGATGGCGAGGTCCCCATTGCGTAGCCACTGTACCGGAGTCATCCGCAAATAGATCTTCCGCTGCTCCTCGGTCAAACGGTCAAGCACCTTTCCGCTTTTCAGCAGTGCCAAAAGTTCCTCCCGGTCGGGAAGGACGGACTGCCACGGAGCAGGGGAGTGACACCGATCCATGGTAAACAGATCGTAGCAGAGCAGGGCCTTTGCCGTGGCGTGGAGATGCCCTTCCAGGGTCTTGTCCAGATAGCTTGCCATCTGTTCAAAAATCCTGGGGGTGGAATGGGAAAGGTAAAACTCCCCGGTCTCTTCCAGAGATTCTGCAAGGCCCCGAAAGAAGGAAAACATCCCGTTGGGAAAGATATCTATTAAATAGGATAGCAGATGGGTGCAGAGTCCCGAATTCCAATAACGATCCAGAACCTTTTCGACCCCCTTCAAAACCTGCAGGTCCCCGGGAGACAGCCATTGGTTTCTCAAAATTTCGTAGGGTGGAAATTCCGAATAGACGGCCCCGTCGTCCCGTTGCTCCAAGGCGGTTCCCTTCAGCCGTTTCAAAAATCCCAGCTGGAGACATTGAGACCGAAGGGCAAATACGGTGTTAAAGGATGCTTCAAAGGAGTTGAGGTCTTCATAAGGTAGACCGGAAATCAGGTCCGTATGGACGTGGCACGGTCCTTGGGAAAGACGGCGGACCTGCTGGTACAACCGTTCCTGATCGCCCCGTCGGGTGATGGCTCGAAGAGTTTCGGGATTGGCAGATTGAACCCCCACCTCCAGTAAAATCATGCCCGGACGGCAGGATTCCAGCAACTCCAAGTCTTCTTCCTCCAAAAGCCAGGCGGCGATCTCAAAATGGAAGGAAGTAACGCCGTTGTCGTGGTCCTTCAGGTATTGCCAAAGGGCTCTGGCCCGCAGACGGTCGCAGTTGAAGGTCCGATCCACGAATTTGACCAGGCGGACCTGTGCGTCCAAAAATTTTTGTAAATCGGAAAAGACCTGTTGCGGAGAACGGAACCGGACCCGGCCCTGAACGGAGGACAAACAGTAGATGCAGGTATAAGGACAGCCCCGGCTGGATTCGTAATATAAAATCCGCTTTTGCAGGGTCTCCAATTCTCCCGGTCGGTAAGGGAAGGGCAGACGGTCCAAATCGCAAAGAGGAGCCCGGTCCGGGAAAGCAACATATTGCCCGTCCAGAAGCAACGATACTCCGTCACAGGAAAGGGAAAAAAAGGTGCTTCGGGGATCTGGGGCCCCGACAAGGCCTTCCATCAGTTCCCGGAAGGTCTCTTCCCCCTCTCCCCGCAAAATTCCGTCCACCGCCGGATTATTTCGCAAAAATTCCTCACATCCGAAGGAAACCTCCGGCCCTCCGCACAAAATCAGGGCGTCGGGACGGATGGCCCGAAGATCCGAAAGGATCTGCCGGATCAAGGTTACGTTAAAAATATAGACCGAAAAGGCGTACACCTTCGCGGGATAAGACAAAATCTGCCTCAGAATCTCATCCTTCGGCTGATTGACGGTGCCTTCCAAAAGCTCCGTTCCGGCCGGACAACTCTCCCGCAGGCACCGCAAGGCCAGGGACGTATGGACAAATTTACTGTTCAACGTTACCAGCAAAGTCCCGGGCCGATTCGGCTCGTTGGCAGTAGCCTGAGACTTTTCGGCACGGGCAGAGTCCTGCAGATTTAGCTCGTTGACGGTGGCCTGAGGATTCCCGGCATGGGCAGAGTCCTGCAGGTTTGGCAGATTCGGCAGATTTAGCGGATTCGGCGGATTCAAATTCATAATATCACCCTCTCACGACTATATTACAACGGGAATGGGGCTTTCGTGTGTCAAAAGCGGGAAAAATTCTCTGCTTTTTTAAGATTTTGACTTTAGAACTTGACTTTTTCAGGAAAATGTGATACCATAGGATTGGTAAACCTACAACAATTGCCGTCCCGAAAGGGGAGAATTACATGAAACAACTAAAACACACCAAACGGATTTTTCCCGTTGTTTTGCTGGGTTTGGCACTGACTCTGGCATTGACCCTGACCGGGTGCAGCCGTGGGTCCAAAATTCAAAAGGCCTTCGTGCTTTCTGAGTCCCAGTGTTCCATGATGACCGGGGAAACCAAGGCGTTGAGCCTAGAAAATCCAAAAAATAAGGACGTGGGGGAATACACCCTGACCTGGATGTCGGAGGATTCCGCCATTGCTACCGTAGCCGATGACGGAACCGTCACCGCCGTGGCTCCCGGAACGACCACGGTCAAGGCGAAGGTCAGCGCGAAAAAGGCTGAAGTCTTTTTTGACTGCACCGTCACCGTCACCCAAAACACCACGCCCCCCTCTTCCATTTCCTTTCTTGCAACCGTATATTCCTTGGGCGAAGGACAGTCCTTGGACTTAAAAAAGGAAGTATCCTGTTACCCCTCCTATGCGGCCAAGCCGGCTTTGGTCTGGAATTCCTCCAATACCGGCATTGCCACCGTCACCGACGGCGTGGTACGGCCCGTAACCCAAGGGATCACCACCATTACCGCATCGACGGAGGACGGGGCTCTTTCGGCCTCCTGCATGATCCGGGTATCCGAAATTTCCGTGGACCCCACGGGGATCTCCCTTGACCGGACCGAAGCCAGTGTAGAAGTAGGAAAAACCCTTTCTCTGGCTGCCACGGTGGAACCGAACAATGCTACGGGATACGCCGTGGTCTGGTCTACCTCCGATTCCAGCGTTGCCACCGTCACGGGAGGCACCGTCACGGGCGTATCGAAGGGAAAGGCCACCGTCACGGCCCGGCTGAACGTGGGCGGAGGGAAAATCCTTGCCGAATGTGTGGTGACCGTAGTTCCTGCAGGAAGCGTTGTCGTTCCCGCGACCACCGTCCAACTGAGTCCCACGGCCATGACCATTGCCGAAAACTCCGGGAACGGTCCCTTTAAATTTGGGGTTTCCATTGCCCCTGCAAACTACACCCAAAAGCCGGTCTGGTCCACCAACCGTCCCGATCTGCTCCAGCTCAATTCCTCCACCGGGGAATTCACCTTAATTAAGGCTCCCACCCTTACCACCGTTTCGGTGATCGTGACCTGCACCGTGGGAGAAAAATCCGACACCGCGGTGGTCAACATCAGTCCCCGTAAGCCCGAGCTGCAGATCAACGTCGGCAACGAAATCGACACCGTCTACGACAAGGCCCCCTTTAACACCGTAGACCTGATTGCGACCATGGAAGGGCAGAATACAATGCCAAAGGTAGCGTGGTCTTCCTCCAACGCTTCCATTGCCTCTGTGGATGAAAACGGGACGGTCACTGCCCACAAGGCCGGGACCTGCACCATTACCGCCCAGAGCAAAGAGTACCAAAACGTGAAGGCTACCTATACCGTCACCGTAGAAAAGGCTGATTACCTTTCCCTCAAGGTGGGCGAAACGATCCGGATCGACGCCTCGCTGATTCCCGAAGATCCCGTAAACTGGAACTTCCTGAATACCTTTGTGGAGTTGGATGAACAAGCCTTGACCGTCAAAGGGCTGAAGGAATGTCTCTCCCAGCCTACGGCCGTCACCTGCTTCTCCAAATCCACGGGAGCAGGCTACAGCATTGACGTTTATATCCTTCCGAGAGAATAAGGAACCCCATCCTTCCCGGCTGACATTTTCCAGCCGGGATTTTTTTTGCCCAAAACCCTTGATTTTCCCCAAAAAATGTGCTATAATGATAGAATAGATATTATATACTCATAGGAGCTTGTGATATGCTGATAAACAAACTGAATCTCGACCTGAAGACCGTGGCAGAGGAATTGGGCTATCCCACGGAAAAAATTACCGTGACCTACTCCGATCGCCCCGATCTTTGCCATTATCAGTGCAACGCCGCCTTTGCCCTGGCCAAAGAATTACGCAACGCCCCCATTAAAATTGCTCAAGCCTTGGCGGACAAATTTTCCGAGTGCTATGACTATGCGACGGCACAGGTGGCACCTCCGGGCTTCTTGAATTTTACCGTTACCGACAAGGAGTTCTCCTCCCTTTTGAAAGAATTATTGGAAGATCCCCGCTGCGGCGTGGAAAAAACCGCCGACCCCAAAAGTATCGTCATTGATTACGGCGGACCCAACATTGCAAAGCCCCTCCACGTAGGTCACTTGCGAAGTGCCGTCATTGGAGAAGCCCTCAAACGCCTTTGCGTCTTTTTGGGCCACAAGGTCACCGGAGACGTTCACCTGGGAGACTGGGGCACCCAGATGGGTCTTGTCATCGCAGGGCTGGAGGAACGGTACGACCTTTCCTACTATTTTGGAGGGAAGGGCGAAAAGCCCCAGATTACCCTGGCAGACCTGAATGAGGTTTATCCCTTGGCCTCGGCCCGGTCCAAGGAGGACGAAGCCTTCCGGGCAAAGGCCCAGGACATTACCTTCCGCCTTCAGAAGCACGAGGACGGATATTATACCCTGTGGCAAGATATTTGTGCCATTTCCATTGCGGATATTAAGAAGGATTACGCCGCCCTGAACGTGGAATTTGATCTGTGGAACGGGGAAAGCACCTGCGACAAATACGTCGACCCCATGATCGATTCCTTTGCGGAACGGGGCTTCGCCTACGAAAGCGAAGGGGCTTTGGTCATGGACGTGGCGGAGGAAACGGACGAAAAGCCCATGCCTCCCATCATCCTGCGGAAATCCAACGGAGCACAGATCTACGCTTCCACAGACCTTGCCACCATCAAGGAACGGATGGAGACCCTGGACCCAGACGAGATTTGGTACGTGGTCGACGCCCGGCAGGGATTGCATTTCGAGCAGGTATTCCGCTGTGCCCGAAAGACGGGCTTGGTCAAGCAAGACACCGTCCTCATCCACGTTCCCTTCGGGACCGTCAACGGCACCGACGGCAAGCCCTTCAAGACCCGGGAAGGGGGAACCATGAAGCTGAAGGATCTCATTGCCCTCATTTCTGAGGCCGCCGGAAAGCAATTGTCCGAAGGGGCCTTGGCCCAGGATCCCGACGCCCCCCGGAAGGTGGGCTGTGCCGCATTGAAGTATGGGGATCTGGTCTGCAACCGCACGAAAAACTATATTTTTGACATTGACAAATTCGTCCAGTTTGACGGAAAAACCGGCTCCTATCTGCTCTATTCCCTGGTTCGCATCAAGTCTCTTCTGACCAAGGCGGGAGCCCCCGATCTGACCGCAGAATTTGAAATCTCGTCCAAGGAAGAACGGGACGTTTTGATGAAGATGCAGCTTCTCTCCACCGCTTACGGTCAGGCCTACGCCGATAAATTGCCCAGTTTTCTGTGCGAATCCGCCTACGATCTGGCCAACGCCTTTAACGTCTTTTACGGCACCCACAAAATCATGACCGAGCCGGACCCCAAGAAGAAAAACACCTGGATCGCCCTGGCCGCCGCCGTGGGAAATCTGCTGGAGCAAACCTTAACCGTCCTGGGAATGGAAACCGTCCCGGCCATGTAACGGAACAACCGAAACGGTACGGCCGAAACGGAACAGACAAAACGGTGCAGAACCGTCCCGTCCACGAAACGGAACAGACAAAACGGTACGACCGAAACGGAACAGACAAAACGGAAGTTGTCCCGGCCACGGGACGGAACAGTCGAAAACAGAAGTTGTCCTGACCACGGGACGGAATATACGAGCCCCGGCTGACTATGGAATCAACGGTACGCAACCCGTCCCTTCGCCTTATTTTCTTATTGTTTTCTCCCCCCCTACTGTCCAAGGAGGCTGCTTATGAAGGTTATTCGCATCTTTGCGTTGATGCTGTCAATTCTCTTGATGTTCTCCCTGTTGGGATGTGAAAAGATTGATCTAAGTGGGGGTAAAAATCCCGGCGAAAACGGCGGCGAAGGCGGAAGCTCAGCCCCGGATCTCTCGGATTCCCATACTCTTACGGTGAAGACCACCGTTTCCGGCCGGGAGACCTTCCGTCCGGAAGAGGGGCTTTCTCCCAAGACGAATCAAATCTTGGCCCAGATTCAAGAAGTTGAGGACGCCACCGGATGCAAGGTGGACGTGGAGATTTTGTCCAAGGAATCCTTGTCCACTGCCTTTTTGCGGGCGTGCCGGGCGGGGAAAAAATACGCCGACATGATTCAAACCGACGGGGCCTTTCTTTCCCGGTATTATAGCGAAGGGTATTTTATGTCCCTGGCGGAAGCGGGGCTGGAGCCCTCCGCCACGGGGAGCCTGACGACCGCCGACGGAATTGCCTACGGTCTTCGGGCCGACGGTTGGAACAATCCCAACCCCACCCTCTCCTATCTTTTGTTTTACAATGAAAAAATCCTTACGGAAAGCGGCTGCCAGACTCCGTTGCAATTGGCGGAAGAGGGAGTTTGGAATTGGGTCAATTTCAAAACCCTCTGCCAACAGGTCACCCAACGAAATCCCGGGGAGGTCTACGCCATTGCCTATCCCAACGATTCGGAAACCGACCTGATCTGGGCCACGTTGCACGCCGCGGGACTGACCTATTTTGCGAAAGACGGGACCTGCACCATGGATTCCCCGGAAGGACTGGAGGGATTTTCCCAATTGCGGGGCCTTCTGACCTCGGGGGTGACCTATTCCCTGGGGTCCTACGAAAACAGTACGGCAGAGGCTACCGCAAAATTGGCGTTTCTCAATGGCCGCACGGCCTTTTTGGTGGGAAATTCCAAGCTTCTCTTTGAAACGGATGAAAACTCCCTATTCTCCGGGCTGAAGGAAGATCTGCGGATCATCGGCTTTCCTGCCATCAAGGAAGGCACGCCGGGGGCCAGTTTTTCGGAGCCGGACGTGTTCTGTGCAATTACGTCGACGGCAAACCGGGAGTTGTGCCAACAGGTCGTACCCCGGCTTTTTGCCCCCCGGGAGGGAACAGACCCCAATCAAGAACTGATTGACACTTATTTTTACCATCAACAGGACGGAGAAATCTACTTGGATTTACTCTCCGCCTCCGATACGGAAACGGCCCTCGGGATGGGGGAAAACCGTTCCTTGGTGGAGGAATATTTTGTCCGGGTTGCAAAGGGTGCGTCCGCAAAAGAAATTTTAAGTAACTTTCAAACGATCTTTAACAGTCAAACGAAAGGATAATATTTTATGAGAGCCATTATTACCGTCACCGGCAAGGACTCCGTGGGAATCATTGCCCAGGTTTCCGCCGCCTGCACCGAAGTAAACGCAAATATTGAAGATATTACTCAGAAGGTCCTGGACGATTTGTTCGTCATGGTCATGCTGGTAAATATCGACGGTCTTTCCGTTAAATTTACCGACTTTGTCGACCAAATGTCCGCACTTGGAAAGCAGAACGGCCTTGCCATTCATACGATGCATGAGAAAATTTTTGATGCCATGCACCGCATCTGAGAGGAACGACCATGATCAATAACAGCGAAATTCTTGAAACATTACACATGATCGAAAACGAACATCTCGACGTTCGGACCGTAACCATGGGCATTTCCCTCTTCGACTGCAGTGATCCTGATCCCAAGGCCGCCTGCCGGAAGATCGTTGATAAAATCTGCTCCAAGGCACAAAATCTGGTCAAAACGGGGGAAGAAATCGAAAAGGAATTCGGAATTCCCATTATTAACAAACGCATCTCCGTCACCCCCATGGCAATGATCGCCGCCCCCTCCAAGACCGCCGACTACACCTGCTTTGCCCAGGCTCTGCAGGAAGCGGCAGACCGTTGCGGAGTGAACTTTATCGGCGGCTTTTCCGCCCTGGTACACAAGGGTTTTACCGAAAGCGATCGGAAGCTGATCCAATCCCTTCCCCAAGCCCTGACCGAAACGAAAAACGTCTGCTCCTCCATCAACGTGGCCTCCACCAAGGCCGGCATCAACATGGACGCGATCCGCATGATGGGCAACACCATCAAGGATCTTGCCTATCTGACCCGGGATCAGGGGTCCATCGGCTGTGCAAAGCTGGTGGTCTTTGCCAACGTTCCGGAGGATAACCCCTTCATGGCCGGTGCCTTCCACGGCGTAGGCGAAGGGGAATGTGTGATCAACGTAGGCGTTTCGGGACCCGGTGTCGTTAAAGCCGCCCTGGAAAAATGCCACGGAGACCTGTCCGACGTGGCTGAGACCATTAAAAAGACCGCCTTTAAGATTACCCGTATGGGACAACTGGTAGCCGCCGAGGCTTCCCGCCGTTTGGACGTTCCCTTCGGGATCGTAGATCTTTCTCTTGCTCCCACCCCCGCCCTCGGGGACTCCGTTGCCCATATTTTGGAAGAAATGGGACTGGAGCAATGCGGAGCCCACGGGACCACCGCCGCGTTGGCCCTGCTCAACGACGCCGTAAAAAAGGGCGGAGTCATGGCATCCTCCCACGTAGGAGGACTTTCGGGAGCCTTCATCCCCGTCTCCGAGGACGCAGGCATGATCCATGCCGCCGAACAGGGAACCCTCACTCTGGATAAACTGGAAGCCATGACGGCCGTCTGCTCCGTAGGACTGGACATGATCGCCGTTCCCGGCGACACCTCTGCGGACATTCTTTCCGCCATCATTGCCGACGAAATCTCCATCGGAGTGGTCAACACCAAGACCACCGCCGTCCGCATCATTCCCGCCTACGAAAAATCCGTCGGAGACCACGTGGAATTCGGAGGACTCTTGGGGACCGCCCCCGTCATGCCCGTCCGCAACATCTCCCCCACCCACTTCATTGCCCGGGGCGGC
>JAZTWH010000050.1:0-39778 GCA_045635765.1 Eubacteriales bacterium
ATGCCTATTTCTTGCGTTACGGGCTGGGAATCTCTCCACGCAGTAAGGCGGAATTGGACCCCCGTCAGCGGGGAACCATCGTCCACGAGGCCCTGGAGACCATCATTTCTCAAGGATTGGATTGCTCCGACGAGGAGCTCCATCAACGGGTCGTGGAGTTCGGAAAAGGGCAGTTGGAACGGTTTTACGGGGACGAAACTCCGCCCCCTACGGTGAAAAGCTACTTCGATGCCTTAATGAAAAAGATCGAACGGCTCTTGACTCTGTTCCGCAAGGAATTTGCCGCCTCCGAATTCGTTCCCTACGCCTTCGAGCAAGGTGTGGGCATCGGAGACCGGGCCGTGCCCTCGGTCACCATCCCCTTGGAACGGGGCTCCGTTTCCATGATCGGCGTGGTGGATCGGGTGGACGTCTATGAAAAAGACGGCGTAAAATATTTGCGAGTGGTGGATTACAAAACGGGCAAGAAGGATTTTTCCTTTGAACGGATCAAAAACGGCATTGACATTCAGATGCTGATGTACCTTTATGCCCTCCAGCAAAACCTGTTCCCCGGGGAGGTCTGCCTCCCGGCGGGGGTCCAATACATTGGGGCGAATCCCAAGACCGTATCGGGAAAACGCAGTCAGGACCCGGAAAAGGTACTGTTGCAGTGGGAGGATGAGACTCCCCGGTCCGGGGTGTACCTGAAGGATAATTCGGTCCTTCACGCCATGGACGGCACCGAGGAACGGAAATTTCTGCGAATTAAGAAAAACGATTCCCCCTTCTTTATCACCCAGGACCAATTCGGGCGGCTTTTCGAGGAGATCTCGGAATTGCTCCGGAGTATGGGCAATGCCCTCCACGGAGGACGGGTCGAGAAGAATCCCATCCGAATCGGGAGTACCTATTGCAGCTGCGATTACTGCGACTTGAGGGAATATTGCCGCCACGAGCCCCCCAGAGACGTGTTCGCCGCCGGAAAGGAGAAGAACGATGCCGAAATGGACTGATGCCCAACGGGAGGCCATTCATACCCGGGGACAAGATCTTTTGGTTTCTGCCGCCGCAGGGTCCGGCAAAACCGCCGTTCTTTCTGCCCGTGTCGGAGAATTCGTGGAGCAGGGAGGCCGTTTGGATCGGCTTTTGATCGTGACCTTCACCAATGCCGCCGCCGCAGAAATGCGGACCCGGATCGCCCGGGATTTGGCCGCCCGGGCCGCCGCAAAGCCCCAGGACGCCCATCTTCGCCGGCAGAGCCTGACCCTTTATAAGGCAAAAATATGCACCATCGACAGTTACGGCATGGATCTGTTACGGCGAAACTTTCAAAAAGCGGGAATTTCCCCGGACTTTACCGTCATGGACGAAACGGAGCTGGCGGTGGTCCGGTCCCTGGTTCTGCAACGGCAGATCGAGGGCTATTACCAGTCGTTTCCCCGGGGATTCGCGGAGTTCGCCGCCTTGTTCGGCGGAGAAACTGACAGCAGTACTATGGAAAAAACCATCGAAACTGTGGCCCGCAAAATCGAGACCTTCCCCTTCGGAGATCGGTGGCTGGAGCGTCAAAAGGAACGCTTGTCGGGCAGTGAAACCTGGTGTGCCGCCGCGTGCCAAATGTTTCGGCCCATCTTTGCCGAATATCGTTCCGTGTTCCGTCAGGTGACCGAGGCTTCCCCCTTCCCGAAGATGGACGTGGTGTGGGCGGAGCAGACCTTGCTGGAGGACCTGTGCCGGGCCATTGATGCCGGAGATTGGGACGAGGTCTGCCTCCGGGTCAAGGCTCATTGCTTCGAGAAGGCCCCCGCCGTGAAAAAAGGGTCCCCCATGGAAGCCTATCTTTACAAGGAATACCGTTCCCGGCTAAAGGACTTTTTGCAGTCCGAGGAAATTTTTTATCTGCCCTCCAGCCAGTGTGAGCAGGACCTGGACCGGTTGCGTCCCGGGATGGAATTTTTGCTGGACGCCGTAGGGACCTTCCGCCGGGAGGTTTTGGAGGAAATGCACCGCCGCAGCTCTTATTCTTTCGGAGCGTTGGCCGAGGCGGCCTTGACCCTCGCCGTAGCTGATTATTCCCATGAAACGGGCCAATTTACGCCCACCGAGGTGGCCCTGGAGGAGCGTGGGGCATACGACGAGGTCCTCATCGACGAATACCAGGACGTCAACGACCTGCAGGATTTGTTTTTCCGAGCGGTGACCGACGGCAACTGCTTCGCCGTGGGAGACGTCAAGCAAAGCATCTATGGGTTCCGAGGTGCAAACGCCGATAATTTTCTGCGAAAAAAAGAAACCTGCAAAGTCATTGCATTGAATAAAAATTTCCGAAGCCGAAAGGGAGTTCTCGACTTCGTCAACTTCCTCTGCCGTGGACTGTTTTCCCCCCAGGTGGGAGGAATCGTCTACGACGAGGATGAAATGCTTTTTGCCGGCCGTCTCCCCGACGGGGGAGACCCTTACCCCCTCCGTTACTCCCAAACATTGCTCCCCGTCGACGGCATCACGCCTTGCGGAGCAAGTACCCCGGAGCAGGAGCCCAAGCCCAATCCGGAGACGGAATCGCTCTCGACCTCCGCCGACGGTGTCACGCTTTGCGGAGAATGCTCCCCGGAATTGGAGCCGGAGACGGAATCGCTCTCGACCTCCGCCGACGGTGTCGCGTCTCCGAAGGAGGGCGGCTCGGAGCCGGAGACGGAATTGCTGTTGATTCCCACCGCCGGGCGGGTTGGAGAGGCCCAATATCGGGAAGAGGCCCGGTTGTGTGCCAAGCTTATCCGGGATGCGGTGGAGGGCGGGGCCACGGTGTATGATAAAGACGCAAATGCCTGCCGTCCCATGCGGTACTCCGACGTGGCCATTTTGCTTCGTTATCTGAAGTCTGCCCCTTTATACGAGGAAGCCTTCCGGGAATGGGGGATTCCCCTTCTCTCCTCCGACGGGGAGACCTTCCTGGATAGTCCCGAGGTCTGCGGTGCTTTGGCCTTTTTGCAGGCCGTGAACGACCCGTGGGACGACCTGGCGTTGTTCGTGACGCTGACGGGGAGCGTCTTTTCCTTGTCTGCCCAAAGGGTTGCGGAGGCCCGGCTGAAGGCTAAGAAGAAATCCTTGTGGGATGGAATGAAGGAGGCTGCTAAGGAGCAGGAATGGGCCCGGTTCGCGGTGAATACATTGGAAAAATTCCGGGTTTTGGCAGAAAATCTTCCCGTCCCCAAGTTGTTGTGGGAAATTTATACTACCACCGATTACTTGGCCCTGGAGTCGGCTGCGGATTCTTCGGCCCGGGGGAATTTAATGAAATTTTACGCCTTTGCCTGCCGTTATCCGGGGTCCGAAGGGTTGTTTGGATTTTTGGAATTTGCCGACCGGGCGAAGGTCTCGGGTAAGGTCCGGGAATCGGGTGGAGCCCCGGAGGGAGACTTCGTGCGGCTGACTACCATTCACAAATCCAGGGGCCTGGAATATGCCTGGTGTATTTTGCCGGAGCTTGAGAAAAATTTCCGGGATGACCGGGACAAGGTTCGGGTAGACGGGGTGTACGGCGTGGCTCCGAAGGTGAAAAACGAAGGGGAGACTGCGGAATACACGACCCTCATGCGGGAGCTGATCGGACATCGGGCAGACCGATCCGACGTTTCCGAGGAGCTTCGGGTTTTGTACGTGGCCCTGACCCGGGCCCGGGACCGTCTGACCCTCATCGGCCGTTGCAGCGACCAGTTGGAAAAGCTTTCCGTCCACGGGCTTCATTCCGAAGATGGAAAAGTACGGCTGACCGATTTGCTGAACATTCATAATTTTCGAACTCCCATCCTGGACCGCGTTGTGGTCCACCCCGAGGGAGGGATTCTTTCTTCTCCGTGGAGTAGACCCGAGGGGGAGGAGGGAGGATTGCGGGTGTCCTTTGTGGGGATTCCCGAAGAAACGGTAGTGTCAACGGCCGGGGAACAGCCCCGATGCGGACTTTCGGAGACCGAGCTGGTCCGGCGGTTTTCCTACCGATACGACAGCCGTCTTTCTTCCGTTCCCGCAAAGGTCTCGGTGACGGAGATTGCGAAAGCTCCCGCCGATCCGGACAGTGCACTTCTTTTGACCGAGCCCCCCGTGTCTAAGCCAAAATTCCTGGACGAGACGGTCGTTACCGCCGCCGAGGCCGGCACAGCTCTTCACCTCTACTGTCAGTTTGCCGATTTCAGCAAGCCTGTGGAGGAAGAGATTGTCCGCCTGACGGCATCGGGGCATCTGACCGAGCCTATGGGACAATCCATAGACCGTTCCATGCTTCGCCGTTTTTTGGACGGCGAGCTGATGGACCTCTTGCGGCACTCCCTGGGATACGAACGGGAGGTCCGCTTTACCTGCAGTATCCCTATTTCTTACTACTCGGGAAATCCCGGGGACGATGGAGAAATGCTCATGCAGGGGGCCATGGACCTTCTGTGTGAATTGGAAGAGGGATACCTGATTATCGACTTTAAATCCGACCGGGCAACGGAGACCGAATTGCTTCGGCGTTATTCCCGGCAGTTGAATCTCTATGCCGCTGCCGTCCGCCGGTTGTATGAAAAGCCCGTGGTGGGATGCAAGATCTGGTCCTTCCGGTTGGGGAAGGCCATCGACGTAAGGGAGGAGGAATTGTAATGGAATTGCGTTTATATCTGCCTCAATACAACGAACTGTTTTTTCGGGAACAACTTCTGTCCGACCCTCAGACCATGGCCTTTAACCGCTTTAAGGAGCCTTCGCCTCAATACCACCCCGAAACGGGATGTATTGATTTCCCCCGAAGGGACTGGGCCTTGTGGTACGGGTTCTGGATGGAAAAAGAGCCGGATAACTTTTACGCCATCCTTGCCGACGGTCGTACCCCCGTGGGTGAGGTCTCTTGGTATTTTGACGGAGAAAATTACAATGCGGGGATCATTCTTTTGGCCAAGCACCGCAACAAAGGGTATTGTGCTCCGGCACTGAAGCTGCTGGCCCAACGGGCCTTTGAAGTCCATCGCCTTGAGGCCTTGTCGGTCTCCCTGTCTACGGCCAATGCTCCGGCGGTCAAGGGGTTTACCAAGGCCGGATTCCGGAGGATCCGCAGAGGCGGCGGAACCTGCCTGCTGCGGCTGACCCGGAAAGACTGGGAGTCGCAACTCAACGCAAATGCTTCCGAAAACAATAACAGCGGAGCCGTCTCCGAAAATTAAAAGCAATGGAGTTGTTACTGAAATCAAAAACAGCGGAGTCATCTCTGAAAATTAAAGCAATGGAGCTGTTATTGAAATCAAAAACAGCGGAGTCGTCTCCGAAAACAAAGAATAGCAAATTACGGTGCCTGTCGTTGGACAAGCACCGTTGTTTTTTGTATAGAAATTTTTATTTGAATCTCAGGAATTTTTCTTTTCTTCTTTTTCTTTCTTCCCCAGGCGGAGAAGCATCATCAGGGCCGGAATCAGGATCAGCTGGAGGATGATTCCGGGAATCGCTTTTACAAATCCGTTGGTCCAGAAGACGCCGAAGGAAAAACTTTTTCCTCCCAGTCCCAATAACAGGGTTTGGGCAACGCCCCAAAGGATCCGGCCCCCGATCATGGAGAGGATCAGGCTGCCGTAAAGGGCGGGAAGGGTTTTCTTTTTAGACCATCCGTAAAACAATCCGATCAGAAGTCCATAGGCACACAGTTCAAAGGCCATGGCCAGGGCGGTGGGATAAAGGACGGGCATTCCGAAGGCTACGGACCGCAAGAGTGGCAAAATAAATCCCACGGCGGCACCGTATTCCCACCCGCAGATCAGGCCGCACAGCATCACCGGAAGATGCATGGGAAGGAGCATGTTTCCGATTTCCTTGATCTGGCCCGTAATAAAGGGCAGGACCAGGCCAATGGCCATAAACATCGCCCCTAAAACCAAATGGTGGATATGTTTTTGTTTCATTCTTTCAAATTCCTTCGCATGGGATTTTTTTTATTATACCACGGTTTTCCAAGCAAGTCAAGGGGGAGAGTAAGCCTAATTTAAATGTAATTTTTTTGCCTCGTCAATAGAAAAAAGTTGCCCAAGCATTTGCTCGGGCAACGAAAAATCTTGAAAAAAGGTTTTTTACTGATAATTCTTGGTAACGGGGAGTACCTTGTAGAACTCACGGCCTTCGATGGCAATATTGTATGTGAAGGGTTTCAATTCCTTAACTTTCCCTGTAGAATAAGCCATTATTACGATCTTGATTTCTCCGCAAGCCCAGGCGGCGGAAAGATTTTCTCCGCTGCCGGCTATGGTCATGATCATAGTTCCGTCGGGATAGTAAGCGATGCCCTTGACCGGCTTGTCTTGATACTGGGTGGGGGGAGGATTCAGGGCCACCTCTTCGGAGTCAAATTTGTACACGGCATGACTGCTTGCCACCCAGTATTGACCGGGTTCCCCAAAGACGGGGGATAAAACGTGGCCGTCCTGCTCTTTTTTGTCAAACTTTGCTTCAATACCGTTGATGCGGGTGAGCTTGGCTTTGTCGGTTCCGTATCCGGAAACGGCACAGGCGTACACCTCGTCGTAATCCAAGACCCACAGCCAGTTGTTCTGAGGATCGTAGGAAACGCCGTGGCCGCTGGGAGAATCAATGGTATGGGAGGGTTTGGTGGCACCTGTAGAAATAGGAATGTAATAGATCTTTCCGCTATCTCCCGATCCTGCAATGACCAGATCCCCGTTCGGCATCATTTCCACGGAATGGAAGTTTCCTTGGCCGGGGAACCATTCCCAGATCAGGGAGCGGGTTTCATAGTCGATAATTGCCGCCCAACCGGCAGAAGAGGTGGTAATGACTACGTCTTTTTTGTAGTGCTCAGAGTAGCGGAGCTTGGCACAGTCGATTCCGACGCCGGGCTTGCCCTTGCAGTTGGGATCTTCTGCAGATTTCCATTCCCATACAACGCATTCCCCTAAGTCGGAAAAGTCGTCCTTTTGGGATTTTGCCAGATCGAAGATTACAATGGAAGAATTTGTGCGGTCGGTAGCGAAGAAAATATGATCCATCGTCTTGTCGTATCCCGCAGCTTTTTCTTTGTCGTTCTCCGAGCTCGAGGTGTCGGAACTTTCGGTTCCGCTTTGGGAGGAAGTGTCCGTATTGCCGGATCCTCCGCATGCTGCAAGCCCTGCCATCATAATGACGCAAAGCAACAGTGCAAAAACTTTCTTTAACATAACAACACTCCTTTTTTTTGGGGATTCCTGCCCTTATTGTACCATCTTTTCCTTCATTAGTCAAGAGAAGAATTGTAATATTTTTTTGAATTTGCAACGGTCGGGCGTAACTTCGCTCCTCTATGGGTTTTATTCGGCTCTTAAGGAGAATTTTTTATGTGTCCCTTTCGTCTCTTGAGTTTTTATTCAGTGCTGTCTGATTGCTTCAAGCCGGTATCGTGCTTTTCGTAGGCTGTGCTTGTTTTTTAACTTTTGTCCAGGATTTGTCTGATTGCTTTAAAGCCGGCATTATGCCTTTTTCGTGTTGCACCTGCTTCTTTAATTTTTGTTTTGCGTTTGTCTGATTGCTTCAAAGCCGGCGTCCAATGCTGTTCGCGTATCGCCGTATCGGGCGGCGTTGTCCGGGGCTTTGAACAGGGCGACGATGAGGTCGTGGCCGTAGGCGGAGGCCCCGGCGATGAGGCATTGTCCCGCCCCGGGGGTGGAGCCGGTCTTCATGCCGAAGGTTCCTTCGTAATAATTGGAGGAGGAGGGGACCATCAACTGATTGGTGTTGACGTATCCTGCCGTCGTGCCGTCGGGGAAGGGAATTTCCGAATAGGTCTTCTCGACGGTTTTGCGAATTGTTGAATTCTTTGCCGCAGCAACGGCAATGTGCATCATGTCTTCCGCCGTGGTGTACTGCTTCCCGTCCGGGTATCCGTCCGGGCAGGTGAACAGAGAATTTTTTGCTCCCAGAGATTTGGCCTTGTCGTTCATCTTCTCTAAAAATACGGCTACGGCATCCCGGTCGTTAATTTGGGGGTCCCCCGAAAGGTTTCGGCCCACGTGAGCAGCGATGACGTAAGCGGCGTCGTTGCCCGAGGGAATCAGCAATGCGTCCAAAATTTGTTCTACGGTCAGGGTTTGTCCTTTGACCAGATCTGCCGAAGAGGAGCCTGCTCCCACCAGGGATAATTCGCTGCCGACGGTAAATACCGTGTCTTGTCCCACGTATTCCAGCAACGTTAAGGCGGTCAGCAATTTTGTGGTGGATGCGGCGGTGATTTTGGCTTGGGCGTTCTTTTCAAAAAGCATGACTCCGGCGGTCATGTCGTAGACTGCAATGTGTCCGGCGGAAAAGGTTTCTTTTTCATAGAGGGAGGCGGCAAGGGTCTTCAATGCTTGTAAATCTGCGTCCTTTTCCGGGGCCGGATCTTGAGAAAGGGACCCGGTCGCCGAGGAATCGGAATCGGTGGCTCCGGCCAAGGGGGAATCCCCCGAGGGAGAGGTGGGGGCAACGTGCTTGGTGAACAGGAGTACGGCACCTACTGCAAGAAAGCAAAGCATCAGCAGGAGAAAAAACCGCAACAGCCCTTTTTTCTTATTCTTCCGTCTCATAGGTCTCCTTTCGGGAAAAGGTTTTGTTGTGTCCTCTCCAGTATAACATATTTCTTTTGGAATTGCAAGACCGGTTTCAGAAAAAGTGGGCAAAATTTCGGAATCTTTTTCTACCCTCTTGCAATCTCTTTTTTTTTATGGTATACTGTAGAATAGAATACTGTCCCCGGTCCTTTGCCGGGGGAAGAATAAGGAGAATAAAGCATGAACACCGAAAGCATGGCTCTGGAGATGCGAAAGCTAATCCTGACATCCCTGTATCACGCAAAAAGCGGTCATCCCGGTGGATCCTTGTCCTGCACCGACATTCTTGCGGTTCTGTACAACGAAGAGATGAACGTGAATCCCGCCGACCCCAAAAATCCCCATCGGGATCGGTTTGTTTTGTCCAAGGGGCATGCGGCCCCTGCCCTCTACGCCGCCCTTGCGGTGAAGGGATACTTCCCGAAGGAAGATATGGTTACGCTGCGGAAGATCGACAGTCATCTGGAGGGACATCCCAGCATGAAATCCACTCCCGGTGTGGATATTTCCACCGGCTCTCTGGGACAGGGAATCTCCGCGGCCTGCGGTATGGCTCTTTCCGGGAAGCTGGCCGGCGAGGATTATCGGGTCTATGCCGCCCTGGGAGACGGAGAGATCGAAGAGGGCCAGGTGTGGGAGGCCATGATGTTTGCCGCCCATTACAAGCTGGATAATCTTTGTGTTTTCGTTGACCTGAACGGACTTCAGATCGACGGTAAGACCTGCGAGGTTATGGGATCCGATCCGGTTCCCGATAAAATGCGTGCCTTCGGTCTGGAAGTGATCGAAATTGACGGCCACAACTACGACGAGATCCGGGGAGCCTTGAAGAAGGCCCGGGAAACTAAGGGAAAGCCCACCTGCGTCGTGGCCCATACCGTCAAAGAAAAGGGCGTTTCCTATATGGAGAATCAGTGCGATTGGCACGGTGCCGCCCCCAAACAGGAAGAATACGAAATTGCAATGAAGGAGTTGGAACAACATGGCTGATCTGAAAGCAACCCGTGACGCTTACGGCGAGGGTCTTGTGGAATTGGCAGAACAATACCCTAATTTTTACGTTTTGGACGCGGATCTGGCGAAGGCCACGAAAACCATCACCTTTAAGAAAAAATACCCCGACCGTTTCATTGATTGCGGAATCGCGGAAGGAAACATGATCGGCGTTGCGGCGGGCCTTGCCACCTGCGGAAATACGGTCTTTGCCTCTTCTTTCTCTATGTTTGCCGCCGGCCGTGCCTTTGAGCAGGTCCGCAACAGCGTGGCGTATCCCCATCTGAACGTTAAGGTTGTGGGAACCCATTCCGGGCTGACCGTTGGGGAAGACGGGGCAACCCATCAATGCCTGGAGGATCTGGCGTTGATGCGTTCCATCCCCGGCATGGTGGTCATTAACCCCTCCGACGCCACCCAGATGAAGGCGGCTCTTCGCTTTGCCGTCGAGCATGACGGTCCCGTTTATATTCGCGGCGGACGCCTTGCCGTTCCCGTGGTTTACGAAGAAGGAAGCATTACTTATACAGCCGGCCAGTCTTATCGGATCGCCGAAGGGGACGACGTGACCCTGATGTTCTGCGGACACTTCCATGAATTGACCGCCCAGGTGAAGGAAATGCTGAAAAAGGTCGGCCTTACTTGCCGGATCGTGGATATGCCTTCCGTGAAGCCCGTGGATCATAAGGCCATTGAGGACGCTCTGAAGGATACGGGTCTGATCGTGACCTTTGAGGACCACAATATCAACGGCGGCTTTGGCTCTGCCGTTTGTGAAGCGGTCTGCGGTTGCACTATTGCCACCGGCGGTCCTTCCGTTATCCGCATCGGCGTCGAGGATTCCTTCGGAACCTCCGGCACCCCCGCCCAGCTGATGGAAAAATATGGCTTTACCGCCGAGAATGTCTGCCGGAAGATCCTGGCGGCCAAGGCCCCCGAAAAGCTGACCCAGCTGTAATCTTTCAAAAAGCTGTCCCAATTGTAATCTTACAGTGCATCTCTGCGGCGACGCCGTGATCGCGTCTCCACGGCACGGTCAAGTATCTCCGCGGCGATGCCGTAATCGTTGTCGCGGCTGGCAAGCTGCGGCTCTTTAGTCGGCGGTTGTTGCAATCGTAATTTCTTTGGTAACATTTCCCCGTTCTTCGATCCCGGAGGGAGGGATTTCATGACTCAAAAAAAGCGGCCGGAGGCTCCGAAGGGGCAGCCGGCCGACGGATACGAATGGAAGAAAGAGACTCGGAAAAAGGGATATGTGAAATATTCCCCTCTGTCGCTGTTGCTTCTTGCGGCGTGTGCGTTCGTCTTTTCCTTCAGCCTTCTCGGCCTGTTTGAGCAGTCGGTTTTGGATTTTGCCGGTCGGGCCGAGGTTGCAGGGTTTGACAAAAACGTCTTTCAGCCCGGAAACGTGGATGCCCAGGGGAATCCCGTCATCGTACCCTCTTCCGACGGCGGAGCGAAGCTTCGAGAGTGGCAAAAGATTGCCCCGGGAGAGATCGATACGGAGTCTCTGCCGTATCTTCAGACCGTGGGCTTTGAAGCCTTGCTGGAGCAGAACGAGGATACGGTGGCCTGGATGTACTGGCCCACCACCACCGACGTGAAGGGCTTGCCCTTTAATCTTCCGGTGGTTCAGAGCACCGACAACGAGTTTTACCTCTCCCATTCTTTTGACAAGAGCAACAATAATAACGGTTGGATTTATATGGATTACCGTTGTGATGCAACGGATCTTCTGTCCAACCGAAATACCATTCTTTACGCCCATGCCCGCAGTTATTTGATGTTTGGCGGATTGCGTTATCTGAATTCCAAAACCAAATGGCAACAGGACGGGTACAATCACTTCATCTATATCAACACCCCCACGGAGCGCACGGTCTGGCAGGTGTTTTCCTGGTATGAGACTACCACGGCCTTCAATTACATCAATACCTATTTCCCTGACGACGGGGAATACGTGGAGTTTTTGAATCTTCTGCAGTCGAACAACACCATTTCGGCCTTCGAGACCTTTGAGTTTACGCCGGAGGACCGAATTTTGACCCTCTCTACCTGTAAGGGGAGCAACAGCGACGTGCGTATCGCCGTCCATGCGGTTTTGGTCAAGCACGGATTGATTTCCGAGCTGGAAAATCCCACCGACGGCAACGGAATTTCCGATTCCGGCTCCGGGTCTGGGACCGATTTTCCCGACAATGCCCCGGATGCCACGGATACCACCGAGGCGACCGACGTCCCCTCTTCCGATACCTCCGGGTCAGACCTTTCCGAAGATGCTTCCACCGATGCCGGTCCCGGGAGTGATTCTTCCTCCGACGGGGGAACCTCTTCCGACGGGGGAACCTCTTCTGATTTCCCGGCGGACAGAACCGACGTCTCTTCCGACGGCGACGGTTCTTCTGATGGCGACGGTTCTTCCGGCGGTGACGGTGCTTCCAATGGAACTGACGGTGCCTCCGACAGTAACGGTTCTTCCGATGAATCTGACGTCTCTTCCGATGATTCCGACGCCTCTTCCGACGGTGACGGCCCTTCCGACGGCTCCGATGGTTCTGTCGGAGATTCCGGGGATAATTCCACTGATTCCGGGGAAGGAGACTCTTCCTCCGGGAATCCGGGGGATTCCTCGGATGTTGCAACTGACGCAGCGAATTCGGGGGCGTAATCTGGAGGGGCCGAAGGTGCCTCTTACCATGCCTTTTGCCGCGGGCCCGGGACGGATTCTTTGGGTATGAAGATGCTCCCTGCTCCTTGGGTGATTGATACTGTCGGGGCGGGGCAGGCGACGTTGTTTTTTTGTGAGACAGCCGACTCTTTGAACGAAAAGGGTCGGCGTTTTTCATGGGTGAAAAGTTCGGAAAAAATTCAAGAACAAGGTCATTTGTTACTTAACTTTGAAACCTTTGTATCGTTTTTTTGAATCTATATTTTCAGGTGAAAATTTGTGCATTTTGCACATTTCTGTTTTTTTTGCCGCAAAGTTGAGACACGAAATATTGATTAAATTATTCTATTTTGGTCTTATTCTAACTATATGTTGTGAAATTACCGTTATGCTTGTATAACGCTCGGACAAAAATGAGTCAAATTTTCAATAAAAACTCTGAAAGGATGTTCCTTTTTGTGGTAAAAAGTGCATAAAAGGGCAGGAAATATTACTCGAAAAGGGAAGAATTTTACTTGACAAATTGCCTTAAATATATTATAATAAACAAGCAAAAGGGGTTTTTGCCCCTTGTGAACAATGGAAGCGATGGGTACCGGTGGATTTCTTCGCCGGTCCTCTCCCGTTTCATGGCAATACTTGAACCAAAGGAAGGTGTTTTGCAGTGCGCAAAAACAAAGTTATCGCAGTGATCCTCATTGCTGTGATGGCGGTGCAGATGTTCGCTTTGACGTCTCTCGCAAAGACTTTGACGGAGTTGGATTCCAACGTTCCCTTCGTCGCCGTCTTTAAAGAGGGCTCTTACGGTGAATATCTGCAGACTTACGCCCGTGCGTCCGCTTCGGATGACGTCATTTCCATTGACGTGACCAAGTATACCGCAGGGGAAAACGTCAAAATTGAAAATTACGAGGGTAGAAAGAACGTCCTCGTAACGCAGGAAGACGGCTACGTGGAATTTACCGTAGAAGTTGCTTCCACCGGATTGTACGGTCTGGGATGCGATTATTTCCCCATGGAAGGAAAGGGCGTTGCCATCGAGCGTGCCATTACCATCAACGGGGAATCTTCCTACAACGAAGCCCGCACGGCGGCGTTGGACCGGATCTACGTGGATTCCGTGGATTCGAAGAAGGTTTCCGAGCCCGATGAAAACGGAATCAAGAGCGGTTATTTCATCGAAGATTTGAACGGGAATCAGATTCGTCCCTCTTCCGTGGAATCTCGCCGTTGGATTGATGGATCTTACTTCAAGGACTCCACCGGTTCCTACGACGGGGCGTTGCAGTTCTATCTGGAAAAGGGAACCAACGTGATTCGCCTGACCTCCTCCCGTGAGCCCGTGGCTCTTTCCGCGTTACGTCTGTACGGCGTGAAGGAGTCGGTTTCCTATACCGAATTCCTGGCTGAAAACGGGGAGTTTGTCGTGGAAGGCAATCAACTGATCTCCAAGATTCAGGCGGAATATCCCGAAGCAAAATCCTCCACCTCCGTGTATTCCGGATACGACCGCTCTTCCGCGGCTACCGAGCCCCAGGCTGACAAGCGGATCAAGTATAACGTGATCGGCGGGGAAAACTGGAATTCCTCCGGTCAGTGGGTGGAATATAAGGTGAACGTGCCCAGTGCCGGTCTGTACAAGATCGTACTCCGGGCCCGTCAGAACGTCGTGTCCGGAACCTTCTCCAGCAGACAGATTACCGTCAACGGAGAAACCCCCGTTTCCGAAGCGACCCGGATTCGCTTCCCCTATTCTACCAGCTGGCAGATGATGACTCCCGCGGATTCCTACGGCAACGAGCTCCTCTTTAAGTTTAAAGAAGGGGAGAACACCATTCGCATTGCCGCAACTACCGGGGAATTGAGCGAATACATCAACGCCGTCGATACCGTTGTTTCCAAGCTGAACAACGACTACCGTAAGATCATGCAGATCACCGGTGCGGAGCCCGACAAGTACCGGGATTATAAATTGGATGAAGAAATCCCTGACGTTATCTCTGACCTGAAGGCTCAGGGCGATATTCTGATGAGTGTTTACAACAACCTCATTGAGATCTTGGGGGGTCAGGGACAGCAGACTGCTATCGTTTATAACGTAATCAGCGTTCTGTACGATATGTCCGATGATCCGGATGAAATACCTTCCTATTTTGATAACTTTAAAAATCAGATTACGAACCTGGGTTCCTGGTTGAACACCATGCGAAATCAGCCTCTGGAAGTGGACTATATTTTGATCGCCGAGCCTGGTTACGAAGCCCGAAAGGCTTCCGCCGGCGTATTCGAAAACATCTGGCACAACATTGTCATGTTTATCGAGTCCTTCTCCACCGACGCCAACGCCATCGGTGCCACCAGCGACCAGGAATATGATACCACCGTTTCCATCTGGGCTACCACCGGTAAGGAACGTGCGGAAATCAAGCAGCGGCTCATTGAGCGTGCCTTCATCAGCCAGTATCAGATCGGCGTCGATATTGAACTGGTTCCCGGCGGTGCTCTGTTGCCCTCTGTTTTTGCCGGCAAGGGCCCCGACATCGTTATGGGTCTCGGTTCTACCGACGTAATCAACTACGCTTCCCGTAACGCCTTGGTCGCCTTGAACAATTTCGATTCCTTCACCCTGGAGAATGCCCAAGAGGGATACAAAGACGTTCCCGGCTTTGCGGAAGTGGAGACCTGGTTCTCTTCCACGGCCTTTACATCCATTACATTGGAAATATTTAAGGATAAGAACGACCGTAGCAAGGGTACGGTAAATAACATTTACGGGTTGCCCGAAAAGCAGGATTTCTCTCTGCTCTATTACCGGGAAGACGTGCTGGCGGATGCAGGGCTGGAGATCCCCAAGACCTGGACTGAAACCTACGACATGATCGCCATTCTGAAAAAGCGTTACATGGACTTTGCTCCCCCGGATTTCCTTACCATCCTTTATCAGAAGGACGAACCTCTTTATAAGAACAACGGTTCCCAGATCAATCTGGATTCCGAAACGGCCATTCAGTCCTTCATCACCGTTACCGACTACTTCATTACTTATAACTGCCCCAAGGCGTACAATTTCCAGAACCGATTCCGGTTCGGCGAAATGCCCGTCGGAATGTCGCCCCTGAGCTTCTACAATACCCTGTGCGTTGCAGCTCCCGAAATTAAGGGCACCTGGACCTTCTCCACCATTCCCGGCACGGAAGTGACCGACGAACAAGGAAACGTCCTGACTGATGCGGAAGGCAATCCCATCATCAACTACAAGACCTCTACCACCGTTTCCTCTATCTGTCTGCTGAACGAAGGTGTCAGCAAGGGAGACACCCACTCCAATGCTTGCTGGGCTTGGATGGCTTGGTGGGTCAGCGAAGACGCTCAGTATGAATACGGAATTGAATTGGAAGCAACCCTTGGCGTTGCCGCCCGTTACAATACCGCAAACCTTGCCGCCGCCCAGAGACTTCCCTGGACGACCAAGGAACTGGCCGCCATCATGGATCAGTGGGAAAACACCGTCGGATACGAAGAACAGGTCGGCGGTTACTACTACACTCGCTACTATGGATTTGCATTCAACGAAGTGCTTGACGAGTATACGGATGCCAGAGAAACTCTTCTGAATTATATTCAGGAGATCAATAAGGAAATTAAGTACAAGAGAGAACAGCTGAATCTTCCTTACAGTGACTCTGTTGCCGACGCAGACCAGTCTGCGAAATCTTCGAACTAAAGGGAGGGAGGATAGGAAATGAAAAATACTGCGAAATCCGCAAGTCTGAGACGAGCAAATCGGAATCGTCGGCTGAGCCTGGCATTCTTCCTCGGGCCCTTCCTTGTCGTATTCTTCCTGTTTACGATTCTCCCGGTTTTGGTTTCCATCGTTATCAGTTTGACCAACTTCAACATGTTGGAATGGCCCGACTTCGTGGGTCTTGCCAACTACTCTAAGCTATTCCTGAACGACAGCGTATTCTCCACTGCCATTCAGAACACCATGATCATCGCCTGCGTTACGGGCCCTGTGGGATACCTGTTGTGCTTTGCCTTTGCTTGGCTGGTCAATGAAATCCCCCCCAAGCCTCGGGCATTTATGACTCTGTTGTTCTTTGCCCCGTCTCTTTCCGGCGGTATGGCTGCCGTTTGGGGCCTGTTGTTTTCCAGCGATAGCTACGGTTATATCAACGCCTGGCTCCAGGAATTCGGAATTATCTCCGAGCCTATCCGTTGGACCGTTGATACCAACTATATGCTTCCCGTGTGTATTGTCATCATTCTGTGGCAGTCCTTGGGCACCACCTTCCTGACCTTCATCGCCGGTCTTCAGACCGTTGACCGTTCTTTGTATGAAGCAGGGGCGGTGGACGGAATCAAAAACCGCTGGCAGGAACTGTACTACATCACCCTTCCTCAGATGCGTGGACAGCTGATGTTCGGTGCGATTTTGGCCATCACCGGTGCCTTCGGTGTGGACGGAATCATCACCTCCGTCTTTGGCTTCCCCACTCAGGAATATGCATTGCACACCATCATGCACCATCTGAACGACTACGGAAGCATCCGTTATGAAATGGGTTACGCCTGTGCCATTGCAACGCTCTTGTTCCTCATTTCCATCGTGGCCAACAAAGTTGTTCAGTTTGTACTTGACAGAATCGGTAAGTAAGGAGGTTATATAAAATGAATACGAAAGCAGAAGCCGTAAACCTCCCCAAGGCCGAAAAGAAGAGCATCTTCGGAAACCTCTTCAAGAAGCGTCCGAAGTACGACGAAGAAGGCAACCTCATTTATTATAAGAAGAAAAAGATCATCAAAAGCCGTGTCAACCGTTCTGTGGGCGGCGACATTGCCATGGTTCTCCTTCTTCTGGTTGCCGGTGTGTTCATGGCATTCCCCATGATCTATGCCATCTCCAACTCCTTCAAGCCTCTCCACGAATTGTGGTTGTTCCCCCCGAACCTGATCGTTCGCAATCCGACGGGATCCAATTACCGTGATATGTTTACCATTCTTTCCAACTCCACGGTTCCTTTCTCCCGTTACCTGTTTAACACCCTGTTTATTACCATCGGTGCAACGCTTCTTCGGGTTATTTCCGCTTCCATGGCGGCATATCCCCTCTCCAAAGAGAGATTCAGAGGCCGCGACGCCATCAATAAGCTGATCACCATGACGCTGATGTTTGCTGCTCCCGCGGCAGGGTTGGCCAATTACCTGATCATGGCGAACCTGGGCTGGATCGACACCTGGCTGTGCCTTCTGGTCCCCGCCTTGGGCTCTTCCTTCTCCCTCTACCTGATCCGCGGATTTGTGGATCAGTTCCCGGATTCGGTTTTGGAAGCGGCTCGCATCGACGGTGCCGGGGAATTCCGGATCTTCTGGAATATCCTGATGCCCAACATGAAGCCCGCCTGGATGACGCTGATCGTCTTCTCGGTCAAGGATTACTGGAACCAGGGTGCTACCATTTACATCTACCGAGAAGAGCTGAAGACCCTGAACTACGCCATGGGTCAGATCGCCGCAGAAGGCGTTGCCCGTGCCGGTGTTTCCATGGCAATCAACGTTATCATGATGATCGTTCCCGTGTTGACCTTCCTGGTCACCCAGAGTAACATCATCGAGACCATGGCGACGTCCGGTATGAAAGACTAAAGAAAGGAGCGAATTTCCAATGAAACAAACCTTTATCAAAAGCCTCATTGTGATGGTTCTCGCCCTTTCGATCGTCTTTTGCTCGGTCATTTCCGCTTCGGCCCTTCCCATCAACAATGTGAACAATTCCTACTTCTACAACGTGGACGGCTGGGATGCTGCAGCACCCATCTCCTTCACTGTGGAAAAGCAAATCTCCATTTTGGATATTAACCCCAAGGTCAATCTGGCAGAAGCAAAATTCAGCCCCACCGATCTTTGTTATCGGAACGGGTATTTGTACATTCTGGATTCCATGGGGAGCAACGTTTACGTTTTGGATGATGAGTATCAGCTGGTCTCCACCATCCGCGTTCTGACCGGAGACATCCCCGATCTCGTCTTGAAGTCCGGAGGAGCGGAAGGAGAGGATGAAGGCAATGCTGCCGCAAACTCCAATAAATACGCCCTCAGCGGTCCCCAGGGAATTTACGTTACCGCCGATAACACAATCTACATTTCCGATACCGGGAATCAGCGGATCGTTGCTTGCGACATAAACGGAAAGGTCTCTAACGTAATTCAGAACGTGAAGATCTCCGTTTTGGGCGACAATTACGCCTTCCAGCCCACCCGGTTGGTGATTGACAACACCGGGGACATTCAGGTGATCTGCTCCGGGATCAACCGGGGGATCATGCAGATTACCAACGAAGGCGTGTTTACCGCATTCTTTGGTGCTCCCGACGTTATTATCAACCTTTGGGAACGCATTTGGCGGGAATTTGCCACCGAAGAGCAGTTGGAGCAGATGGTTACCTTTACCCCCACCGAATACAGCAGCTTGACCATCGACGACCGTGGGTTTATCTATCCCACTATCGCATCCCTGGATGAGGCGGCCATCAAGCAGTTGTCCAGCAAGTCCTTGGATTCCAACTATTCTCCCGTGAAGAAGTTATCCGCAGACGGAACCGATATGCTCCGCAGAAAGGGCATTGCGTCCCCCATGGGTGATATTCAGTGGCCCAAGATCAAGGACTATTCTCCCCGGATCGTGGACGTTGCCGTGGATAGCGAAAGCGGCCGGTACACCCTCCTCGATCAGACGACGGGCCGGTTCTCCACCTACGACTCTGACGGGAACCTTCTGTATATCTGCGGCGGGATGGGGACCTCCGTGGGAACCTTCCAGATGGCCGCGGCCCTGGAGATCAATGGAGACTACGTCTACATCTCTGACACCAATAACAACACCATTACCGTGTTCAAGGCAACTTCTTACGTCCACGCCATTAACCAGGCCGCCGAAGCATCCGCCAACGGTCTGTGGGAAGAGTCCATTCCCCTGTGGAAGGAAGTTCTGAGCTACAACTCTAATATGTACATTGCCAACATCGGTTTAGGAAAAGCAGAAATGCGTCTGGCCATGAATCTGATTGACCAGCAGACCGACAGCAGTGGCATGAATGCCTTGGACCATTACGAGCAGGCAATCGTCTATTTTGACCGTGCCAACGAAAAGACTAATTATTCCATTGCATACACCGCATTGCGGACCAACGAGCTGGAGAAATACTTCGGTCTGATCTTCGGTGCCATTGGTGCTCTGATCGTGGGATACTTCGTTTGGGACATCGTTCGCAAGCAAAAGAAAAAGAGAAAAGAAAAAGCAAAGCATTTGGCTGCGGTTCTTGCAAAGCAGGAAGCGGCTGCGGCGAAATACAACGCGACGAAAGGAGATGAGAACTGATGGAAAAGGCTGAAAAGAAGTCTGTTAATTTCTCCCGGATCCTTGCAGATCTTTGGGCATTCCTGAAAAAGGCTTTCCCCAAGCTGTGGGGCGGAATTAAGACCACGGTCAAGCGGATGGGATATGCCTTCTACATTCTCTTCCATCCCTTCGACGGATTCTTCGATCTGAAGAACGATCCCCGTCGCCGTTCTGTTGCCGGCGGTGTGGCGTGGCTTGTGATCTACGCCGTTGTGGCCCTGCTTCGGTTCCAGTCCCTCGGATACCTCTTTGCAAACCGGGCGGAACAGCTGGAATTGAACATTCCCGTCTACCTGATTACCTCGGTTCTTCCCTTTATTCTGTGGGCGGTGGCCAACTGGTGCTTCTCGTCCCTCATGGACGGGGACGGAAAACTATCCGACGTCTTTATGGTAACGGCTTACGCAACCCTCCCCATTACCCTGTGCAATCTGATTCAGATCCCCCTCAGCCACTTCCTTTCCGAATCGGAAGCCAGCATTTTCACTTTTATCGGAGGTTTGGGACTCGTTTGGGGTTATTTTTACATCTTCCTTGCCATGATCATCGTTCATCAGTACTCGGTGTTTAAGGGCCTGGGAACAACGGTTCTGACCATTATCGGTATGGCAGTGATTGCCTTTGTTGCAATTTTGATTTTCTTCCTGATTCAGCAGGTTTCTTCCTTTGTGATCGGGATCGCGACGGAAATCATATTCCGATTAAACGAGTAAGGAGGACGAAGGACATGAAATCTATGACTAAAAAATTACTCGTTTTAATTGCGGGTCTGTTACTGGTAACGCTGCTCCTCTCGGCCTGCGGTCTGGACTCTATGGAAGTCAACGAGGTCTCTGATGAGGCCCGCCAGAAGTTCATCGACAGCCTTGTGAACGGCGAAGGGGTTGACATTTTGTATGCTCCCCTGATTGAGGATGAAGAAGGGGAAAAGCCCTACAGTAAGGCTCCCTCCGGCTATACGAAGGTCAACAAAAGTAAGGGCGGAGCCAACGGTCTGACCGATATGTACCAAGTTCTGAAAAACGGCAAATACGAACTGTACATTGATTTCGAGACCACCGATATTGCGGTTCTCGATACGAAGACCGGGTTTACGTACCATTCCAATCCCAGCCGGGATCCGGATACCACCCTTTCTACAAGCCAAAAGCAAACCATTGGTTCCCCCTTGGCCCTGGAGGCCTACGATGCCTCCGGGAAGCGGTATTCCTTCAATTTCTATCAAAACTGCTGGGAAGATAAAACTTTCTACGTTTTGAAGACCTCGGATCACTCGATCCGTCTGATTTATACCATCGGAAATGACCCGGATAAGAACCTGTTCCCCCCGGTTGTCACCAAGGACACTTACGAAAATACCATTCTGAAGGGTCTGGAAGACAAGTACCTGGAAGGGGTTATCAACGAACAGGAATACAATAAGTACCAGAAGCTTCTGAAGAACTGCTATCGGTACATTACCCCCAACCCGGCCAGCAAGGACGAGGCCCTGAAGCTGGAAGATAAAGAACGGTTCCGGGATACCTTCCCCACCATCGACGTCATGAGCATGTATATCTCCTATGATAAGGTTACCGCCAAGGAGAAGGCTCAGATCAAGACCATGATGGAAACCATCGGCTTTACGGTCAAGGACGTTAAAAAGGAAATGGAAAAGGCCGACTATCAAGGTCCGGAACGTGCCGTTCTGTACACCATTCCCGTTGACCTGATCCTGAATGACAACGGTCTCTCCGTTGAGTTGGATTCTTCCTTGGTCCTCGGTCCCACCAAACAGCGTTTGTATACCATTAACGTGTACCGCGGTATGGGTGCGACCAAAGATACCTACCAGGATTCCTACATGATCGTTCCCGACGGTTCCGGTGCCATTATCCCCGTAAGAGGCGATTTGAAGAACGATGCGTTCAAGGGTCGTGTTTACGGTGCTGACGGTTCCTTCAATCGGGAGTACGATACCAATTATTCCGAGCAGATCTTGGCTCCGTACTTGATCTTTGATCGGGGTGTATTCCCCGAAGATGCCACCCGCTTCAACGGCGGCGGTGTCATCGCTCTGTTGGAAGACGGTGCCGGCCAGGCTAGTGTTGTGGCCCGACCCATTCAGGAGGGGGCCAATCCCGTTTCTTCCATTAACTATGAATTGATCTATTCCGAACGGGATTATCGTACCTATTCCACCTCCACGGCTTCCACCGATCCCAATAGCGACCAGACTGGTTCCGGTTTGCTGTTGTCCAAGGATAAGGTCTCGGGAATGTATCGGATTCAGTATCTGTTTACCGAAGGAGGAATGTCCTACTCGGAATACGCCACCTACTTGAGAGATTACTTCACCAAGAAGGAGCTGTTCCCGGCTCAGACTCTCTCTGAAAAGGAACTTCCCCTGTTTCTGGATCTGATCGGCTGTGTCGACATGAATCAGACGGTGGTCGGGGTTCCCGTGAAGACCGAAACACCGCTGACCACTTATAACCAGGCTTTGGAGATCCTGACCAAGCTGAAGGATTCCGGCATTGGCAACGTGGTTGCACGGTATACTTACTGGGCCAACGGCGGCGAATCGAATTTTGCGGCCAAGGACCTGGAACTTCTGAATTGCATGGGCTCCAAAGGAGAACTGGACGCACTGGTTCAGTACTGCAATGACAACGGGTTGGGCTTCTTCCCCTCCGTTGAATTCCTGCACGTCACCTCCTCCGGCAATGGCTTCAGCAAATCTCAGGATGCCGCCCGCCGGATGAACCGTTCTACGGCAACCATCGTGGAACGGATGAACTCCAACGGATCTCTGCGGAAAGACCTGGAGGAAAAGATCCTGGTCTCCCCGAAGGTCTCTGCAGAAATGGCAGAAACCTACAAGGCCTCCTTCGAAAGCATTCTCGGAAATAATAAATCCATTGCTTTGGGTCAGTTGGGACAAGGGCTCCACTCCAATTATAAGACCAACAACGGAATCACCCGTGCTTGGGCAGAGAAGGAACACGTTAAGGTCCTCCAGACCTTCGGTGGATATGATATTGCGGTTTCTACCGGGAACTTCTACACCTGGAAGTATGCTTCCCATATCTTTGATCTGCCTGCGGGCTCTACCGAATATCTTATGGAATCTTCTTCCATTCCCTTTACCCAGATCATGCTCCACGGTTACGTGAACTATTCTCTGGAGGCTCTCAACAGCACCGGGGACTACGAAACGGCCCTCTTGTTGGCTCTGGAAACCGGTTCCGCCTTCTCCTTCCGTTGGATGGGGGCTGAGGATTCCGTCTTCGACTACACCACCTTCTATAATTACTTCTCTCTGAATTATACGTCCACCTTCGATCGTGCGGTAGAAATTTATAAGGAAGCCGCAAGCGTTCTCAACGACGTGGTAAATCAGCCCATTACCGAGCATCGAGCCATGGATGCCTTCTATCTCTTGGACCATGAAGGCCTGATTGGTTGGACGGAGGTTCCCGTTCCCGATAATGCAGCGCCCGGCACCCTTCCCACATACGAGCCTTCGATCAAGCGTGTGGAGTGTGGAAACGTGTTCGCTACGGTATACGGTAACAAGAAGGTTGTAATCGTCAACTACAACACCCACGATGCGGAATTGAACGACCGTACCGTAATCAAGGCAAAATCCTATATGGTTCTCACCTTGGATGAATACAATAAGATCATCGACGGAACTGCTTACGAGGCTCAGCCCATTCCTGAGCCTCCGGCAGCGGAAAACACCGATGATGCTACTCAGGAGGGTTGAAAATGGCTGAAAAAACTGCAGAAGTAAAAGTGTCTGCACCTGCAAAGAAACCTCCCAGAAAGTTTAAACTTTCTTTGGAGCGGAAAAAGAGTCTGTTCGGCTATGTATTTGTCTCTCCGATTATCCTCGGTCTGGCCCTTATTTACATTCCGTCCTTGGTGCAGTCCATTCAGTTTTCCTTTACCGCAAACGCCGGCCGTTACGGCGAGGATAAAGTTTACGTCGGTTGGCAGAATTATCACGATGCACTCCTAGTGGAAGACGGCTTCCTGAAAACGGTCTATTCTTCTACCATCGCCCTGTTGCCTCAGATCTTTATTATTCTGATCTTTGCATTCTTCATGGCAAATATCCTGAATCAGAATTTCCGGGGCAGATCCATCGCCCGCGTGATCTTCTTTATCCCCGTGGTCCTCTCCACCGGTATCGTTACCTATTTCGATAACCTGGCCAGCTTGCAGGACACCTACCAACAAGGGGAAAAGCTGAACGTGGGTGCGGGACAGTCTGGGCTTAATTTCGGAGAGATCGAGGCCATGTTGCTGTCGTCCTTGGGCAGTACCGGCTTGGCAGAAATCATCTCCGGTGCCATTGGCAGTCTTTACACGGTCATTACCTCTTCCGGGGTTCAGATGCTGATCTTCCTCTCCGGCTTGCAGTCCATCTCCATCAACATGTACGAGGCTGCCAAGGTAGAAGGTGCTACGGGCTGGGAAGTGTTCTGGAAGATTTCCTTCCCCATGATCTCCCCCCTGATTTTGGTAAACCTGCTCTACACCGTTATCGACCTGTTCACCAGTGTGGACAATCAGACCATCACTTTTATTGCCAACTATTACGAGAACGTTTCTACCTACTCGATTGCATCGGCATTCTCGTGGTTGTACACGATCCTATTGTTAATATTTGTCGGCGTCGTGTACTTGTTGGTCAATAAGTTGATCGTCTATCAGGATTAAAGGAGGGGACAACATGGATAAGATCAAAGAATTTATTCTTGGAATAAAAGAAAAGCTGTTCCCTTCCGGCGGTAAGAAATCCTTCCTCTCCGAAATGCGTTCGGGAAACAAGGTCCAGCGGGAAAAGCTGGACTGGGAAACCTGGAAGCGTCGCAACCTGAATCTCAACGGTTTGGGGAAACTGATTTGGATCATCCTTCGATTCGTTATCATCGTTGGTATCGCATACATGATCCTGTATCCCTTCGTCGTAAAGTTCGTCGTTGCCTTCTCCAGCACCGAGGATATTGTGGATAACACGGTAATGTACATCCCCCGTCAGGGATCGACCTACTTCATTAACCGTGCCATGCTGAACATGAACTATTGGCCTTCCTTCTGGAATACGGCCCTGCTGTCCCTGACCGTTGCAGTGTTCCAACTGTTCGTTGCAAGCGTCGTGGGTTACGGCTTTGCCCGGTTCAAGTTTAAGGGGAGCAATTTCCTGTTCGTTATGGTCCTTTTGACCTTGATGATCCCCGCCCAAACCATCCAGTTGCCCCTGTTCGTTCGGTTCTCCCACTTCTTGGGCACCGACATGAATCTGATCAACAGTTATTGGCCTTTGGTCATTCTGTCTGCGTTGGGCTTGGGGTTGAAGAACGGTCTTTACATCTACCTGATGCGTCAGTTCTTCCGAGGCTTGCCCAAGGAATTGGAAAATTCCGCCTACATTGACGGTGCCGGATTCTTCCGCACCTTCTTCTCCATCATGCTTCCCAATGCGGCTAACATGATGATCACCGTATTCCTCTTTGCCTTCACCTGGCAGTGGACTGATACCACCTACAACAGTATGCTCTTGCCCAAGTTGGAGATTTTGGCCAACAAGGCGGCTACCGTTTCCTCCGGTATCATGGACGAGGCCCAGCAGATGGCTATCAACGATACGGCCTGCCTTCTGATTATTCTGCCGTTGCTGATTGTGTTCCTGTTTGCACAACGGTACTTTATTCAGAGTATTGAACGGTCCGGTCTCGTGGAATAATTTCAAAAATAAGCCGAGGTGCTTGCAATTTGCAAGCACCTCGATTTTATGTTAAAAGAATAATTTAATTTGACCGTCGTCGTCTTCTCTTTTGGGGCCTTCTTTTGGTTCAAGAGGTTTGTATTCCGGGGGGAGGGGGGAGAGAATCCGGATTTCGATTCCCTTCTCGTGGGCTATGCGGATGGTGTTCTTCGTGCCCCCGCTTTTTCCGTCGTATACGGCAATCAATCGGGATGCCCGGTGAATCATTGCCTGGTTGCGTCGTTCCATGCAGTCGGGTAAATATTGGGGGGAAACCACCGTCACGGAGTCGCACCCCGAAAGAATTTTTCGGTATCTGCGGCGGCATTTAGCACTCCATTTTTCATCTTGTCCGGGGAAGGGGAGATATGCGTGAAGATGGACCGGCTTGATGTCTCCCAGGGTTTGTTTGACCTCCAGCACCGTTTCCGCCGCCCAGGTGTCGGTCCCCAATGCCATTCCGCAGAGGAAATCGGTGTATCCCTGCTGGATGGCAGTATAGATTTCATCCTTCAGCCGCAGCTTTAGGGCGGTGCAGACGGGGTCCTCCTCGGAGGAGAAGGGCAATTTGGAAGGGCGGTACCCGGAAAATGCACAAACGCCCCCGTCGGGCTTCCAGAAAATATTCCGTTCCACGGTTCTACCCCCTTCTCTGTTTGTATCCTTATCGGATCCACGGTACGCAGTGCATCCTTTGGGTCCACTGTACTTATTGTACCATCAAAAGGAGGAACTGTCAAGTAAAAAAAGACGAATCTTTTTTAATTTTTTACTTTTTCCCTTGACTTTTTGGGCTGGGTGTGGTATCATTATTGGTAGAATACGATAGCCTCAAGGAGGATTTGAAATGGGTTGCACACACGATTGTAAAACCTGCGGGCAGAATTGCGGGGGTTCCGAAAGCCTCAAAGCAAAGCCCCATGAAATGAGTAACGTAAAAAAGGTAATTGCCGTGGTCAGCGGCAAGGGTGGTGTCGGAAAGTCGTCGGTCAGTGCCATGCTGGCGGTCCTGATGAACCGAAAGGGCTATAAGACGGCCATTCTCGATGCGGACATTACCGGGCCCTCCATTCCCAAGCTTTTTGGGCTGAAGGGACCGCTGCAGGGGGACGAGCTGGGGATGTATCCCGCCCGGACCAAGACCGGGATCTCCGTGGTTTCCACCAACCTGTTGCTTCCCGATGAAACCACGCCCGTCATTTGGCGGGGTGCTGTCATTGCCGGAACCGTCACCCAGTTCTGGACCGACGCCATTTGGGGAGACGTGGATTATATGTTCGTGGATATGCCCCCGGGAACGGGCGACGTTCCCTTGACGGTATTCCAGTCTTTGCCGGTGGACGGGATCGTCATCGTGACCTCCCCCCAGGATCTGGTCTCCATGATCGTGGCAAAGGCCGTGAATATGGCCAATAAGATGAACATCCCCATTTTGGGATTGATTGAGAACTACAGTTATCTGTCCTGTCCCGACTGCGGAAAACGGATTGAGCTCTTTGGCGAAAGCCACATTGACCGGGTCAGCGAGGAGTACTCCATTCCCGTCCTTGCCAAGATTCCCTTGGATCCGGACTTTGCCCGTCAATGTGACAGCGGTCTTGTGGAGTTGTTTGAGGGAGATTCCCTGGATCGGGCTTCCGACCGGTTGGAAAAAATTTAACGTTGAAGGGGAGCGATTCGGTCGTTCCCTTTCTTAAAAAGGAGAATCTATGGCCTGGTATCATTCCCTTGCTATCCTTGCCCAGCTGCTGGTCCTGGTTTCCGGCATTCTGTTGTCGTTGAAAACGGCAGTAATAAAGCCCCGGATTAAGACGTTGCTTTTGGATGTAGACGGAACTTTATTGGATTTTGACCGTTCGGAGAAGGCCGCCCTGAAGGACACCTTCGAGGCCTTGGGGTTTCCCTTTGACGACAGGGCCTATGAATGTTATCACAAAAACAATGGACAATGCTGGAAGATGCTGGAGCGAAAAGAAATTACCCGGGAAGAGCTGAAGGTCCTTCGGTATCGGCGGACCTTTGAGGAATTGGGAATCCACGGAGATCCGGCGGAGGCGACCAAGACCTACGAGGGAAAACTGGGACAATACGGCTTTGTCTTCGATGGTGCGGAGGATGCCTGTGAACGGCTGAGCAAAAAATACGATCTCTATCTTGTGACCAACGGCCTGAAGAACGTCCAGACCTCCCGCCTTTTGAAAACGCGGATCCCTCAGATCGTCAAGGGGATCTATATTTCCGAGGACGTGGGATTCGATAAGCCCGCCCCGGAGTTCTTCGATCGGATTTTTTCCGATCATCCTCAGATGAAAAGGGAAGAGACCATGATCGTGGGAGACTCCCTTTCCGGCGACATTTTAGGGGGAAATAACGGGGGAATTCGGACGTGTTGGGTGAATCGCACCGGAGCGAGCCGGCCGCAGGACCTTCGGATCGACGTAGAAATTACTGATATTACGGAATTGGAAAAGGTGCTTTGATATGAGAACCGTTTTGATTACCGGCGGAAGCCGAGGCATCGGGGCCGCTTGTGTGCGTAAATTTGCCGCCGAAGGAGACCGGGTTTATTTCTTCTATCGCCGGGAGAAGGAACGGGCGGCGGCCCTTTCCGCAGAAACCGACGCAGTAGGAATTCTCTGCGACGTCTCCCGGAAGGACGAGGTCCAAAAGGCCTTCGAAACGTTGCCTCGGTTCGACGTTCTCGTGAACAATGCAGGCATGACCGGCTTTTCCCTCTTTCAGGACATTTCCGAGGAGGACTGGGAGCAGATGATTCAGACCCATTTGGGCGGCACCTTCCGTTGCACCAAGGCTGTTTTGCCCGGGATGATCTCGGAAAAACGGGGCCAAATCGTCAACATTTCCTCCATGTGGGGACAGGTCGGAGCCTCCTGCGAGGTCCATTATTCCGCCGCGAAGGCCGGAATCATCGGCCTGACTAAAGCCCTTGCAAAGGAGGTCGGCCCCTCGGGAATCCGGGTCAACTGCGTGGCTCCGGGGGTCATCGACACGGACATGAATCGGTCCCTGCCCCGTCAGGCCCGGCAGGAATTGGCCGCCGAAACGCCGTTGAACCGCATGGGTACGCCGGAAGAAGTGGCGGATGTGGTCCACTGGCTGACCACCGACCGGGCCGCCTTCATCACCGGCCAGGTTATCGCCCCCAACGGCGGTCTGGTGGTTTGATCTGTGTCAAAGAGCCGATTCGATTTCTCTAACAGATGATAAAAGACGAAACTACGCAACTGCAGATAAAAATAGATGGTGAAAGACAAAAATAGGTAATTGCACATAAAATGGGCGATGAAACATGAGAGGACACCCATCGCAAGAAAAAGAACGATGAAAGACGAAGCATGGTCGAAAAATAGACGACGGCAAGAGAGGACTTGCCGTCGTACTTTATTGGGGAGTTTGTATGGGATTATGGGGATGAGGAAGGCCGAAAATACAATGATAGATAATTTCCGCCATCTGCTCGATGGAGAGATCGCAATCGTTTTTGATCCATTGGCACACCACGGCGTGGATCCCGTTCAGATAGAACTGCATTACGTATTCTTTATCTTGCTTCGGGTAATGGAAACGAGTCAAGATGGGATAAAAAATATGCTCGTACAATTGGCTGTAAATACCACGAAAGCCAGGACGTTTCCATGGGGCAAGATTGCGGAAAAAATTCGTCGGTTCTCCTTGATATAGGTGAGGTAGGGGAACAGGTACCGTTCGGTAATGAAGTTCAGTTCCGGCAATTCCTTATTTGACATGCCGGGATTCTTCATTTTTGCGGAAAAAAAGGAAAGAAATTGATCGATGAGATAGTACATGGTCTCTTCCAGTAAATCACCGATGGTTTCGTAGTGAAGATAGAAGGTGGAGCGATTGACTCCAGCAGTTTCACAAATTTCCTTTACGGTGATATAGTCGAAAGATTTTGTTTCCAACAGACGAATCAAGGCTTGGTCCATTTTAATCGCGGTATTGAAATACTTGCTTTCTGATCGGTTCAATGCACTTCCTCTGTAAAAAATCCTGTTATTCTTGGCTGATTTCTTTTGCCAATTCTACGATTTCCGCCGCGTATTCTTTTATTCCGTTTTCCAAAAGGTGCTTATACAGAGGGTAGCTGATGCCGCAGCCGGCAAAACCCACAAGCCCAAGGATGATTCCGAGGGTCATGAGGGCCATGCCACCGCCGATTACCCCCATGGCAAGGCTCATGCCCAAGCCTGCTATTAGAGAGGACAGGATTCCTACGGGATAGGAAACAACGGTTGCCGGGAGCTTTGCTCTGCGATCCAGCTTTTTCAAGGCAATGATTTTGGAGTCGTTTTTGGGGAGATAATCCTTTGCAATGGCTTCTGCTAAAATTTTGTTTGTGTTCATGGGGTTCATTCCTCCTTTGTGTTTACAAGAGGGCATTATAACATACAAAGGGGAAAAAGGAAACCACACAAGGGGAGAAAAGTGTTGCTTTTACATTTTTAATGGATGCGTATCTTGGCAAGGCCGCCCTCGGAGGTTTCCCGGTATTGGCGGTTCAGGTCCCGGCCTGTATCTCTCATGGTGATGATGACCTTGTCCAAAGAGATTTTCCGGGTGTCGCTCAAGAAGGACGAGAGATTGACGGCGTTGATGGCTCGCATTGCGGCCACGGCGTTTCGCTCGATGCAGGGAATTTGCACCAGTCCGCAAATGGGATCGCAGGTCAGGCCCAGGTGGTGTTCAATGGCGATTTCGGCAGAATATTCGATCTTGTCCAACGACAATCCCCACAATTCCGCCAATGCCGCCGCCGCCATGGCACAGGCCGACCCCACCTCTGCCTGACAGCCACATTCGGCACCGGAGATGGAGGCGTTGGTTTTGATCAGGTTCCCGATCAATCCGCCGGTGGCCAGGGCACGGCAGATTTCTTCGTCAGTATATCCGCTATTTTTCTGATGGAAATACAACACCGCCGGCAGGACTCCTGCGGCCCCGCAGGTGGGAGCCGTCACAATGCGGCAACCGCAGGCGTTTTGTTCTCCTACGGCAAAGGCATAGGCGGAAATGAGCCGGTTGGTCTTGGTTTCCGTCGTTTCGTCAGCGTGTTTCAGATGGTATAAGTGCTTGGCTTTTTTATGTACGTTTAATCCGCCGGGCAGGATTCCGTCGTCCTCCAGACCCGTGGCAATGGCCCGACGCATGGCGTGCCAGATGGTCATCAGATAGTCTTGAAATTCCGGGCCTTCCACCTGATAGACGTATTCCCACAGACGCAAGCCCTCGGCTTTGCAATAGGCGGCAATTTCGTTGAAGGTGGAAAGCTGGTAAATATGCTTGCTTTCCGCGGCGGCTTCTCCCTCAAAACGGATGGCACCGCCTCCTACGCTGAAAACCTTTCTGTGGGCGATCTGAGTGTCTCCTTCGTAGGCGAAAATCTCCATGGTATTGGGATGGGGCAGGTCCCCCGTGACCGTATCAAAGGTAATGGAGCAGGGAATGGGGTGAAGGGTTTTAAGAATGACTCGGTCGGTTCCGTGGCCTTCGCCGGTCTTTGCCAAGGATCCGTACAAGGTGACGGCAAAGCGATCGGCGGTGGGGTTTTGCTCCTTAAAGATCATGCAGGCCTTTTCCGGGCCCATGGTATGGGAAGAGGAGGGGCCGGAGCCGATTTTGTAAAGCTCCCGCAGGGAGGCCATGCCGGACTTCTTGGGCAAGGCTTCTTCTTCTCCGTAAAAGAGCTCCTCCACCGTGATCCCGAAATGCTCCGCGGCGGCCAGTGCTTGCTCGACCGTAGGCAGGCTTTTCCCCGTTTCCCACATGGAAACGGTCCGGGGAGAGACCTGTAATAATTCGGAAATGGCCTTTTGGGTCAGGCCGGATTGAATCCGGAAGGTCTTAAAACGATCGGAAAAACAAAGAGTTTTCATATGAGCTTCCTCCTTATGCTTTTGTCAGTGCCAAAAGAACGTCCACCATCTTGTACAGGGATGGAACGGGAATAAATTCGTGAACCGAGTGAAAATTGAGTCCGCCGGTAGAAAGGTTCGGGCAGGGGAGACCTTCATAGGAAAGACGGGCTCCGTCGGTGCCGCCCCGGATGGGGACGATCTTCGGTTCAATACCCGCTTCCTTCATGGCGGTTTCCGCATTGCGGATCAGATCCATACGGTCGGCCAGCTTTTCTTTCATATTGTAGTAGCTGTCCTTCAGGGTGAGGACAAAGGTTCCTTCTCCATAGACGGAATTCAGATCATCGGTTAAATTTTGCAGAAAAGCTTTTCGTTGCTCGAAGACGGTTCGGTCGTGATCCCGAACAATATAATCAAGCTTTGCGTAGCTTTCATCCCCGGTCATGTGGCACAGATGATAGAAGCCCTCGTATCCCTCGGTATGGGCCGGGGTTTCTGCGGCAGGAAGGCGGGAAATGAATTCCGACGCCATCAGGGAGGCGTTTTTCATCTTGTTTTTGGCCGATCCCGGATGAATGTTGACTCCGAATACCTCGACGGTCGCCGAGGCGGCGTTAAAATTTTCGTATTCGATTTCGCCCAACTCGCCACCGTCCACCGTATAGGCTTCCTTTGCCGGGAAGGTTTGGACATTGAATTTGTCCGCCCCACGCCCGATCTCTTCATCGGGGGTAAAGCAGACGGCCACGGTCCGATGGGGTCTCTCCGGATGGGCGGTCATTTCTGCACAGGCGGAAACAATTTCCGCAATGCCGGCCTTGTCGTCCGCCCCCAAAAGGGTGGTTCCGTCGGTGACGATCAGGTCTTGCCCCAGGTAATCCCCCAGGGAGGGAAAATTTTTCTCGGAAAGAACGGCCTTCCCCAGGTTCAGATCCAGCCCCTCGTATTTCACGATGCTCGCCCGGATCTTTCGTCCGCTGACCGACGGGGCCGTGTCCATATGGGCAATAAGCCCAAGGGCCGGAAGGGATTCGTAGCCCCTGGTCGCAGGGAGGATTCCGTATACGTAGCCGTATTCATCCATGTAGGCATCGGAACAGCCGGCGGTTTTCAACTCTTCCACCAAAAAGGCTCCCAAAATCTTTTGTTCCTCGGTGGAAGGAATGGTTTGACTGTCTTCGTCGGAGGGGGTGTCAAAGGAAACGTACTTTAAAAAGCGTTCCACCACGGTCATGGTAAGTCCTCACAATTCTTTCAGAATATGGCAGAGGTAATCGTAGGTTCGGGCTACGGAGGCAAGGTTCAGCCGTTCCCTGGGGGTGTGGATCTCTTCCATGTCCGGCCCGAAGGAAATTGCATCCAGTCCGGGGATCTTATTACAGAAAAATCCACATTCCAGCCCCGCGTGAATGGCCTCCACCACCGGCGGTTTTCCGTATCGTTCTTGGGAAACCCGGATCATGGTCTCTCTCAGCCGGGAGTCTTCTTTGTATTCCCAGGCGGGGTAATCTCCGTGGGACCGGAAGGTCCCTGCAAAGGCCCGTGCCGTTGCTTCTAATTTGCGGAGAAGATCTTGTTTTTCCTTTTCCACACTGCTTCTCACGGAAAAAATTGCAGTCAGGGAAGAGGCGTCGCAACGCAATTGCCCCAGATTCAGAGAGGTCTGAACCAATCCCTCGATCTGCTTGCTCATGGCTTGTATTCCGTTGGGAACGGAGGTCAGGAAATCGGCGATCCGAAGGGTGGATTCTCTGTCGTAGCAGGTCTCAGCCGTGGGATAAGAGGCAATTTCAACGGTCAGTCCGGGGTCGGAATCGGGCCGATGCTTTTCCACAAAGGACGCAACAAGCTCCGTCAGGTCCGCCTCCGTTGCCAAAATACATTCTCCCCGGGAGGGAATGGCGTTGTCCTTGGTTCCGCCACAGATCGCTACGATGCAGCAGTCGGAGGGAAGTTCTTTCAAAAAATACCCCATCAGCAGGTCTGCGTTGAGCCGTCCCTTGTCAATCTCCACTCCGCTGTGGCCCCCCTTGAGGCCATGGAAGGTCAGCTTTTTACAGGGGGCAGAGTTGGACTGGATTCGTAAGGGAACGGTAAGAATTGCTCTTGCTCCTCCGGCACAGGAAACGGTCAGGACTCCTTCCGATTCCGAGTCAATATTCAACAGTAATTTTCCGTTCAACGCCGAGACGTCGATGCCTTCCGCACCGTACATCCCCGTTTCCTCGTCGGTGGTAAAGACCGCTTCCAGGGGCGGATGGGGGAGAGTGTCATCCTCTAAAACCGCCAGGGCCATGGCAACGGCAATCCCGTCGTCTCCCCCCAGGGTGGTCCCTTCGGCGAAGAGCCATTCCCCGTCGGTTTTCAGCCGTAGGCCGTCCCGGGCAAAGTCCAGGTCGCAATGGGCGTCCTTTTCGCAGACCATGTCCAGATGTCCTTGAAGAATGACCGTCGGATGATCCTCGTAGCCTTCGGACCCGGGCTTTTTAATGATCACGTTGTTCAGAGAATCCCGCACGGCTTCCAATCCCAGCTTCCTTGCCGTCTCCACGCAATAGGCACTGATTCGGTCCGAATCCCCCGATCCGTGGGGAATGGAACAAATTTCCTCAAAATAGTGCAACACCCGTTCCGGGCGAACGCCTTGAAGTCCCTTCATGACGGGATCCTCCCTCATTTTATTCTTACTTTATAGTATATCATATTTTAAACGTAATTTCAATAGCAAATCAAAAAACTTTTTAATGAAAAAATCCGAAAAAACTTCCGACAAAAACACCCCCTCAAAACGCAGGGATAAATCAAAACGCAGTAAAATGCCTTTGCCCGGGAGCCCTTGCTCCTTTTGTGGTAGAAGGCATCAACGTTTTGTGTCCCGGCTTCCGAGATGAAAATAAAATCCCCCCACTCATTCAGGCGTATCGTTTTTTTAATTTGATACAGCCTTCCGAGGGGAGGGGTGCTACGGGCTATTTGTCGTTTGAGAGGGAAATCAACTGTCTTGCAGTTTTTTTTGGGCTTCGCGTTTTGCCTTGCGGGCCAAATACTTTTCCTTTTCGATGCGTAATTTTTCTTTGCGGAGCTTCTCTGCCTTCCGTTCTTCTTTTTTTACGTAAGCCCGGTACAGATCCGGGCGTCGTTGCTTGGTAATTTGTAAGGATTGCTCCTTACGCCAGGCTTCGATGTTGGCGTGGTGGCCCGAAAGGAGAATTTCGGGAACCCTTACCCCCTCAAAGACCTCCGGCCGGGAATAGTGGGGATATTCCAAAAGACCGCTGTAGATACTTTCATCCTCGTAGCAGGAGGGATCGCTCAAAACCCCTTCAATCATCCGTCCTACCGCATCCACCACGATCATGGCCGGCAATTCTCCGCCGGTGAGGACGTAGTCGCCCACCGTTAGTTCCTCGTCCACGATGGAGTCCAGGATCCGTTGGTCCACCCCTTCGTAATGACCGCAGAGAATGACGATATTTTCGTGCTTCAGCAATTTTTTCGCCCGGGACTGGGTAAATTTCTTTCCCTTAGGCGTCATATAGATGACGTGGGGCTTTTTGCCGGGGATTTCAGCGAGAATGTGGTCAAAGCAATTCCGAATGGGGGCCGCCTGCATGACCATCCCCATGCCTCCCCCGTAGGGAGCGTCGTCTACCCGCTTTTGCTTGTCCTCCGTGTAATCCCGAATGTTGTGGCAGTGGACCTCAAACAGCTGGTTTTTGATGGCCCGTCCCAGAATGGACGTGTGAAGAAAATCACCCACTTCCCGGTCAAACAGGGTCATGATATCAAATCTCATCGGTCAAACAATCCTTCCATAACGTGAATCTGCTGAATTTTTTCGGCAAGCTTGGCCGTGGGAGTGTATCTCATGGGTCAAGCAATCCTTCCATAACGTGAATCTGCTGAATTTTTTCGGCAAGCTTGGCCGTGGAGATTCATCTCCTTAGTCAAGCAGGCCTTCCATAACGTGGATCCTCATGACCTTTGCGTCAAGGTCGGTTGCACGGATACATTCTTTAATGGCGGGGATGTAATGCTTTTTCCCGTCGGGGCAGGAGACCTCGTAAACGTCGTTGGCTCCGGTGGAAAGGACCTGGGTAATTTTGCCCAGCTCCGTGCCGGATTCGTATTCAACCACGGTCAGGCCCAGTAAGTCGGTAATAAAATAGGTCCCGTCGGGGAGATGAAAATCCTCCCGGTTGGCGTAGACGATTTTATTTTTTAACCCCTCCGCCGTGGACATATCATGGATGCCCTCCAGCTTCAAAAGCACGTTCTGTCCCTGAAATCGGACGGAACGGACGGAATAGGGAACGTTGTCGATGATTAAAGTTTTGAAATTTTCAAAAACCGTCGGAGCATCGGCCCAGGGAACTACTTTCAGTTCTCCTTTTACGCCGTGGGTATTGACGATTTTTCCGGTTTCAATGAGCTTCATAGCAGGGAAAACTCCTTTTTGAAAAAGATCGGCGACAGGGGACGTGAGTTAGCGTCGCAAGATTTATCTGCCGGCACATCGGCCGCAGGCAGTTCGTTTGGTAAAAAGGTTGCCGCAGACGATTCATCTGTTAGAAAAAGATTGGCGGCAGATGATGTACCTGCCGCCCGAGATTGTCAAAGGATATAGACGCGAACCTTCTTGTTTTCCTTGATGGCCGCGGTTTTCACGATGGAACGAATGGCTTTCGCCACTTTGCCTTGCTTCCCGATGACGTATCCTTTGTCTTCTTCCGCAACGGTCAAATGATAGGTGGTGACTCCGTCCTGTTCTTCCCCTTGGGTGACGGATACGGCGTCCGGGTTTTTGACCAGTGCTTTGACAATGTAAAGGATCAATTCTTCCATGATGTTACCTCGCGATTACAGGATGCCGTTCTTTTTGAACAGGGCCTTCACGGTATCGGTGGGTTGTGCGCCGTTCTTCAGCCAGGTAGCGGCCTTGTCGGCGTCGATGGTAACGACGGTGGGTTCTGCCATGGGGTTGTAGGTCCCGATTTCATCGATGGCACGGCCATCCCGGGGATAACGGGAGTCGGCGACGACGATGCGGTAATAGGGATTCTTCTTCGCACCCATTCTTCTCAATCTGATCTTAACCATTGAAAATCACTCCTTTCAAGAGATAGAATTCTTTTTATCAAATCCCCGGATGGATCCGGGATGGATTTGCTTACTTCCGGCGTTTTTTACGACGGGCGGGATTTTTGTGACCGCCGCCGAATTTTTTCATCATCTGCTTCATTTGGGTGAAACTGTTCAGCAGTCGGTTCACGTCCTCCACCTTCATTCCGGCTCCGGCGGCAATGCGTCGTTTCCGGGAAGGGTTGATGATTTCGGGGTTTTCCCGTTCTTTTGCGGTCATGGACAGGACCAACGCTTCCGTCCGGGCAATTTGCTTTTCGTCCACCCGGAGATCTGCGTTCTTGGGAATTTTCATCCCGGGAATCATTTTGACCAGATCGTCCATGGGGCCCATGTTTTTCATTTGGTCCAGGGAGTCCAAAAAGTCATTGAAATCGAAGCGGTTTTCTCGGAATTTTTCCTCCAATTCCGCCGCCTTTTTATCGTCGAAGGCCTTTTCGGCCTTTTCGATCAAGGTTAAAACGTCGCCCATCCCCAAAATCCGGGAGGCCATCCGTTCGGGGTGGAAGGGTTCCAGATCGCCGATCTTTTCTCCGGTGCCCATAAATTTAATGGGTTTGCCCGTCACGTACTTTACCGAAAGAGCGGCACCGCCCCGGGTGTCACCGTCGGTCTTGGTCAGGATGGTTCCGTCGATCTGCAACTGCTCGTCGAAGGATTTGGCCACGTTTACGGCGTCCTGGCCGGTCATGGCATCGATGGTCAAGAGAATTTCGTCGGGAGAGGTGATTCGCTTGATTTCTTGCAATTCCGCCATCAGGGCTTCATCAATGTGCAGTCGGCCGGCGGTGTCCAGGAACACCATGTCGTTGCCGTGCTCCTTTGCGTGGGCTACTGCGGCCTTGGCGATCTCCGGGGGAGGGGTCCCTTCCGGCATGGTAAAAACGGGAATCCCCGCTTTTTCGCCCATTACCTGCAGCTGCAGGATGGCCGCGGGACGGTAAACGTCGCAAGCCACCAGCAACGGGCGTTTGCCCATATTCTTAAAAAACAACGCAAGCTTAGTACAGTGGGTGGTCTTTCCGGCACCCTGAAGTCCGCAAAGCATGACCACCGTGGGGCCTTTGTTGGCAAATTTGATGCGGTCGTTTTTTTCTCCCATCAACGCCGTCAGCTCTTCGTTGACGATCTTGATGACCTGTTGGGCCGGAGTCAGGCTTTCCAGAACGTCGGCACCCAAGGCCCGTTCTCCTACCTTTGCGGTAAAGTCCTTTGCAACGCCGTAGTTGACGTCCGCCGCCAAAAGAGCAAGGCGAATTTCACGCATTACGGATTTAATATCCGATTCGGACAGCTTGCCGCGGCTTTTCAGCTTGCGGAAAACGTTGCCTAATTTTTCGGAAAGACTTTCAAATGCCATCCGTCATCGCTCCTTTTAAGGGTAGGTGAATAAGGGAATTACGCTTCGTCTATTGCGGCGTCGATGCAACGAAGAAGCAGAGACTTTTCGTTGGATTCGGGAAGCTTTTTCCCAATTTCTTTTGCGTCTGTTAAGGCTTTTCGCTGTCTCAGGAACCGACCGGCAATGCCCAGCCGGGCCTCGTACTCGAAGAGGGCCTTTTCTGCTTTTTTCAGTCCGTCCCGAACTCCTTGCCGGGTGATCCCCGTCATTTCGGCGATCTCTCCCAGGGACAGATCCTCCTGGAAATACAGCTCCGCCGTCCGACGCTGGCGTTCGGTCAGAGCATTTCCGTAGAAATCCAAAAGCAGTGTAATCTCCGCCCGGGAGGCCTCCGAAGCCGTGTCAAACTGTTTGTCTTCCATTCTTCGGCCCTCCCTGTAAAGTAAAATTGCTTTACATGCTAATATATTATACCATATTTCAAAGGAAAGTCAAGAGAGTTCACAAACTGTTCAAAAATCCCTCCAAGCCTTGTGGACGTTGACGATTGCTGATGCCATCACGCCGGAATTAAGCCTGAGAGGATTGTTAAAGTAAAAAATTTCCTGAAACTATTTTCTCCTTTGGGTCCATAATAAAGTATGAGAAAATGCAAGGGGGAAGATTATGAGAGGAAGCAGAGTTGTATCCGGTTTGTTTTTGGCGGCGGTGACCGCATTGTTCGTTTGGGCGGTGCTCACCGGCGTATTCGGTGATTTTTTGCGGGATTCCGCCCGGTTTTTTGGCATCGAAAATCATTTCTCCGCCTCCTCCCAGGATTCGGAGGACGTGTTGTTTGACGACGATTCCACGGTGGATTGGTCTCCCGTTACGGAGGTTTTTGATGCTTCGTCCTTCTCCGAGATTTCCAATCCCTCCGACGATACGGATTCGGAGGCGACCGACCGCCCCAAGGGAAAATTTTACGAGATGGCCCTGACTCCCGAGTACTTTGCCTCCCTTTTGGAGAAACGTTCCGGAAGCTCCGCGTTGAAAAACGTCACGGTGACCTGTTCCGACGGCGAGGTAATACTGTCGGGAGACGTGAGTGTTTCGGCCTTGACCAAGCAGATGAACATTCCGGCGGCCTTGGTGGTATTTTTGCCCGAATCGGTCCCCTGTACGCTCCATTGTGCCCCGGAGGTGACCGACGGCCGTTTGGGCGTGACGGTTCGCAAGGTGTCTGCCGGCAACGACGTTTTGGCTCCCTTTCTCGGCCGTCCCGGAGTCCTGTCTACGGTGGAGGATTTCCTGAACGAGCAGTTGACTCGCTATCTGTCTTCCAATTATATTATGCAGTCCGCCCGGGTGACCGAAGGGGGAATCTACGTCCGCTTTTCCGTGGAATAATTCCAAAAAACCGAAAAATGAAACGAAAATGTTACAATTTAAGGAAAAAAAACACTTGCAATTTGAAAAAAAATATGGTATAATAGATGCACCTTGTACAAAGGTGCTTTTTTTTGTTGCCCGAAAATCGGGCCGGAAGTACCTGTTTCTTCTTATACAAGGGAGGCAATCAACGGGGATTTCCCCGAAATAATCAAGGAGGTGCCGCAAATGGGAAAAGATAAGGTTGTTCTGGCCTGCACCGAGTGCAAGCAGAGAAATTACAACACAACCAAAAACAAGAAGAATGATCCCGACAGACTTGAAATGAATAAGTATTGTAAGTTCTGCCGGAAGCACACACAACACAGAGAAACGAAGTAAGGAGAAACGCTATGGCTGAAAAGAAAACTGCTCCCGTGGCGAAGGTCGAGAAGAACGACAAGAAGCCCGCAGCGAAAAAACCCGGCGTTTTCAATCGGATTTGGACATTCATCAAGGGAATGCGCAGTGAACTGAAAAAGGTTACTTGGCCTTCCTTCCGTCAGGTCGTAAACAATACTCTGGTTGTTTTGGCTGTGGTGGTTGGTTCCGGTATCTTTATCGGACTTGTCGATCTGCTGTTCAAAGAATTGATG
>JAZTWH010000051.1:0-6628 GCA_045635765.1 Eubacteriales bacterium
TCCGACTTGTATTCCGAGGTAATACCACAGTTTTTCGATATAGGCTCCCTTGCTGTTTTCTGGCTGCAAGGTTAGTAACAAATCTGCAGAAAATTCACAGCTCAGTAAAGATTCCACTCGCAGAAAGAAAAAAAGAAAAACCCGGAAACCCTTCCGCCTCCTTTGCTTTTGTTTTACCGGGCGTTCACACCACCTACTTCCCGCAGGACGACGAAAGGTCTGCCGGGAAGCAGGGGCAGGCACTCCCTGAGGGCAGCCCGCCCTCAGGGATGCAAAAGGTTTGCGGGGGGCAGCCCGCCCTCAGTGATGCAGAAGGTTTGCCGAGGGGTCAGGGTTCCGGGGTTCCAGGGTTTCAGAGTTCCGGGGTTTCAGGGTTCCGGGGTTTCTGTCCCTCCCTTGGGCACAGAAAATTTCGGCCCCCTTGGGGCTTAAAAGGTTTGCCGGGGTTTTCGTTTTTCCCTTGGGGTGACAGAGGGTCTGACGGTGGGCGGGGGTTTGTCCTCTTTTTTGGTTAAAGGAGGTTTGCCAGGGTTTGAAAAACGTGATCGACGGCGGCCAGACGGACCGCTTGCCGTCCCGGGGCGTTGAAGTGTTTGGTTTCGGTGACAACCTTTCCGTTCAGGGAAAAGCCAAAGCAAACGGTGCCTACGGGTTTTTCTGCCGTGCCGCCTCCGGGGCCGGCAATGCCGCTGACGGCGACGCCCACCTGGGCTTGGTTTTCCCGGGCGACGCCCATGGCCATTTCTCTGACCGTCTCTTCGCTGACGGCACCGTAGGTGGTCAGGGTGTCGGGGCAGACTCCCAAAAGCGTTTGCTTTGCCTCATTGGAATAGGTGATAAAGGATGCGTTGAGCACCTTCGAGGCGTTGGGGACGTCCACTAATGTTGCACAGACCAAGCCTCCGGTGCAGGATTCGGCAAAGGATACGGTCCATCCTTGTTCCATCAGCTTGTTGACCGTATTTTCCGTGGCCTTTCGCATTTTATTTTGGTCCATAAAATACTCTCCTTAAGAGAAAAGGAGATACGGGTCGGCGCATCTCCTTTGTTTTTTTATTTTTTCTTGGTGGTTACTCGATTTAAAATTGTAACCGTAAGAATGATGGCGAGGGTGACGATAAAAATCCCGAGCATACCTTTGCCCATGTAGGGGAGGGATTCCAGAAGGGCTTGAACGTTAAACTGCATACGATTGCCTCCTTATTTACGCTAAGAATGAGAGGATCAGGCCTCCGGCGATGACCGAGGCCACCTGCCCGGAAACGTTGACGCCGATGGCGTGCATCAGCAGGAAGTTCTGATCGTCTTCCGCAAGTCCCATTTTGTTGACCACCCGGCCGGCCATGGGGAAGGCGGAAATGCCGGCGGCACCGATCATGGGGTTGATCTTTTTCTTCAGGAAAAGATTCATTATCTTTGCGATCATAATTCCGCCGAAGGTATCAAAGATAAAGGCGAACAGTCCCAGTCCCATGATCAGCAGGGTTTCCCATTGCAGGAATTCGTCTGCCTTCATCTGGAAGGCGATGGTGATGCCCAAAAAGATGGTAATGAGATTTGCCAGGACCTTTTGGGCCGTTTCGGAAAGGGAGTTCAGAACGCCACATTCCCGGATTAGATTCCCGAACATCAAAAATCCAATGAGGGAAACTGCATCGGGGGCAACGAAGCCGACGATGATGGTGACCACGATGGGGAAGAGGATGCGGGTGGCCTTGGAAACGTCCCGTGCTCCCGAATCGTCCATGCGGATCAGCCGTTCCTTCTTGGTGGTGCAGGTCTTGATGACCACCGGCTGGATAAGGGGAACCAACGCCATGTAGGAATAGGCGGCGACCATGATGGCTGCAAGATAGCTGGAGTTCAGGGTCTGGGCCACGAAAATGGCGGTGGGGCCGTCTGCGGCACCGATAATGGCAATGGATGCGGCATCGTTCAGATCAAAGCCCACAAAGGATGCCAGGCACAGGGTAAAGAAGATTCCGAACTGTGCGGCGGCACCGAAAAGCATATATTTGGGATTGCGAAGCAGGGGGCCGAAGTCAATCATGGCTCCGATGCCGATAAACAAAATCAGGGGCATCAGCTCGCCGTTGTCAATGCCGATGCTGAACAGCCGTTCCAGGGTGTGGAAGGCTCCGTTCTGAGCCACGGCTTCCATTTCTCCCGCTTCGTTGGCGATCCACTCAATTCCGGGCAGATTTACAAGAATCGCACCGAATCCCATAGGCAGCAGCAGGGTGGGCTCCATGTCCTTTTTTATGGCAAGATAGATCAGAACGCCGCCGATGATCCACATGACGATCTGCTTGACGATGAGCATGGGATCTGCCTGCATTTGTTCGATGATCGGTTGGAACAGGTCAAGAATAATGTCCATTCCGCTTCTCCTTCGTTTTCCTTATTTACAAGTATTATATGGACGGGCAACTTTTTAAAGTATACCATATCCCTAGAAAATTTGCAAGACTTTTCACACGAATTTCAAAAATAAAAGAATCGGGGAAACGCGCCCCCCCCCAAAAAAAAGATCCCGTTCCGAAAGAACGGGATCGGGGGATCATCCTTCAAAAATGACGACGGACAGGGGCGGGAGGGACAGAGTCTTGGAAAACCGCTTTCGGGTGATCAGGTCGGTCCGGGGCTCTTCCAGTTCCACCTGTACTTCCGTTCGTCCGCAGTGGACTGCCACCGTGATGGGCGAATGGAGACCGTTTGACCGCCGGTAGATCACAAGTCCTTGGTCTGCAAACAGGATCTCCAGGGTCCCTTCCCGGAATACCGGGTGGTCTTTTCGGATCTTCCCCAGGATCTTGACTCGATCCCGAAGGAAGGTGTCTTCCTTGCCCCAAGGATAAAATTGGCGGTTGAGGGGATCGTGTCCCCCTTCCATGCCTGCTTCGTCCCCGTAATAGACCGAGGGAATCCCCGGAAGGGTAAACATCAGAACGTCGGCGACTGCCAACCGTTGCTTGGCCAAGGCCCGTTCCTCGTCGGTCAGGGTAAGGGCCACCTGCCCCGCCGGGTCCTTGGGAAGCTCCACGCCGCTGAGCACCGTCAGCACCCGGGGGGTATCGTGTGTTCCGATGAGATTCATGGCACAATGAAGGCCCCAGGGGGGATAGTTTTCCATCAGCCCGTTCATGGACTCGGCAAAGGCTTCACTGTCCCCCGTCTGCACGAAGGCCAGGACCGCGTCCTTGAGAACGTAGTTCATCACGCTGTCCAGCTGAGAGCCCAAAAGATATCTTCGGCGTAGCCCGTAGGACTCCTTGTTGGTGGCGTCTTCCCACACTTCTCCGAGAAACAGGGCGTCGGGCTTCTCTTCCTTGATGGCGTTTCGGGCTTTTTCCAAAAATTCGTCGGGAAGCTCGTCGGCCACGTCGAAACGCCAGCCGTCTGCTCCGGCCTTTAGCCAACGGCGTAGAATCCCTTGCTCTCCCGTAATGTATTCCAGATAGTCCGGGTTGGCTTCGTCCACCTCCGGAAGCAACGGGATGCCCCACCAGGCTTCGTAATCCTTGGGCCATTCCTGGAACTTAAACCAGGGATAATAGGGAGACTCCTTGGATTGATAGGCCCCCGGGCCGGGGTAGGTGCCGTATTTGTTGAAATAAATACTGTCCTCCCCCGTATGGCTGAATACCCCGTCCAAAATAATTCGGATGCCTCGGCTCCGGGCGGCGGCACAAAGGGCCTTGAAGTCGGCCTCCGTCCCCAGGAAGGGGTCGATTTTTTCGTAGTCGGCCGTGTCGTATCGATGATTGGAATGGGCTTCAAAGATGGGATTCAGATAGAGAGCGGTTACGGAAAGCTCCTTTAAGTAGTCCAGCTTTTCTTCGATTCCCTTCAGATTTCCTCCGAAAAAGTCGGTGGTGTCCAGGTCTCCGTTTTCCTCCCGTTTCCAGGTGGGCAATTCCCCCTCGGAACGCAGGGTCGCGTATTCCTTTCCCGGAGGCAGGACCCGTTCCCCCGCCCGGCAAAACCGATCGGGGAAAATTTGATAAAAGGTCCCTCCCGTCCAGCCCCGGGGAATGGCAGCGTCGGAATCGTAGACCGTGACCTGCCAGGCCGCCGGATTCTCCCGTCCGCAAACGGGACGGTTTTTGGCGTCTCTGCCGTAGACCGTCATCCCATTCCCCGTTTCATAGCCAAAGGTGTACCAATAAATCCCCGGAGTGTCGGGGGTGACCCGGGCCGTCCAGCGTTGATACTGACGGATGTTTTCACAAAATTCAAATTCGATCTCCCGTGCGGGCTTCCCGTCCTTGGAAAACCACAGAGTGATGTTCCGGGGACAGTCCCCCCGGGGAATGAGAAGGGACAGGCACAGCTCCGTCCCCGCCCCAATCGCTCCTATCGGAGAGCGGTAAAAAGAATCCCGGGAGTCAAAGAGAAGCCCCCGTTGATGATCCGAAATGGCCGGAACCCCGTTGTCCCCTTCGGAGCCGGAGCCTTGAGGCTCCGCAGGGCCGCCCCTCAGCTCGGGATGCTCTGCAACGGCCGGGGTCACGTTGCTGCCTCCAGGGGTTTGACGTTCCAGATGTTTTCCCCGTAGTCCCGGATGCTTCGGTCGGAGGAGAAGAAGCCGGCCTTGGCGATATTGACCAGGGATTTCTGATTCCACAGGGTCGGCTCGTTTGCGTATTCCCGGCTGATGACACTCTGGACCTGACGGTACGATTCAAAGTCCGCCAGATTCATATAGGGATCGGAGAAGCGGCTGTCCATAATCAGACTGTCCGCCAGATCGGCAAAGGATTCTCCGCAGATGCCGGTGCGTAGGGTGTCGATGATCCGACGGATCCGGGGGTTGGAGTTATAATAATCCACCGGACGGTACCCTCTGCGGTACAGCTCGGAGACCTCTTCCGTCCGAAGTCCGAAGAGGAAGATGTTGTCGTCCCCCACCTCCTGGTGAATCTCCACGTTTGCCCCGTCGAGGGTTCCCACGGTCAGGGCTCCGTTGATCATCAGCTTCATGTTGCCCGTGCCGCTGGCTTCGGTTCCTGCCTGGGAGATCTGTTCCGAAAGGTCGGCGGCCGGCATGAGATATTCGGCCATGGTGACCCGGTAATTTTCCGCAAAAATGACCCGGAGCTTCTTGTTTACGGCGGGGTCGCCGTTGATCATCTTTGCAATGGACGAAATGAACATAATGATCCGTTTCGCCATGTAGTAGCCCGAAGCGGCCTTGGCGGCAAAGAGGAAGGTTTTGGGGGTAAATTCCATATCCGGGTGGTCCTTGAGGTCCAGATAGAGGGAAAGAATGTGCAGGGCGTTCAGGAGTTGACGCTTGTATTCGTGGAGCCGCTTGACCTGGACGTCCAACATTAGGTCGGGGTCGGGGAGGATCTCGCATCCTTCCCGTTTCAAAAATTTTGCAAAGCGTTCCTTATTTTCTTTTTTGATTTTAGCCAATTGCTCCAAAACCTGAGCGTCCTCTCGGTATTTGAGGAATTGACTCATTTGAGAGGCGTCGTTGACAAATCCGTCCCCGATACACTCCTTCAACAGATTGGTCAGCCCCGGATTGGATTGACATAGCCAACGCCGGTGGTCGATGCCGTTGGTAACGTTGGTGAATTTGCCGGGGTAGACGTCGTTGAAATCCCGGAAAACCCGGTCCTTGAGAATCTGACTGTGCAGAGCCGAGACTCCGTTGACCTTGTTGGAGCCGATGACCGAGAGATTCGCCATGCGGACGGAAGAATTGGCCAGGATGGCCATCCGGGAGATTTTATCCCAATCCCCGTTGGTTTTTTGGAACATCTCTTCACAGAAGCGACGGTTAATTTCCTTGACGATGGAATAAATTCTCGGCAGAATGGCCTGGAAGGTGGCTTCATTCCAGGTTTCCAGGGCTTCGGACATGACCGTATGGTTGGTGTAATTGATGGTGCGGCAAACGATGTCCCAGGATTCTTCCCAGCCGTACCCGCAGTCGTCGATAAAAATACGCATCAGCTCGGGAATACAAAGGGAAGGATGGGTGTCGTTGATGTGAATGACCGCTTTTTCGGGCAACGTCTTCAGATCGCCGTATTTGGCAAGGTGGGTCTTAATAATATTCTGCAATGCGGCGGAGACCAAAAAATACTGTTGACGCAGTCGCAGAGATTTTCCCTGAAGATGATTGTCGGGGGGATAAAGAATCTTGGAGATCATTTCGGCGTTGGTATTTTCCTCCGCCGCCCGAATGTAATCTCCCTGGGAGAACAAGCTCATGTCCACGGGGTTTTTCGCCGTGGCCTTCCAGAGCCGCAACCGGCTGACCCCGGGCGTATCGTACCCGGGAATCATCAGATCGTAGGGGGTCGCCCGAATGACGTTGGCGTTGTAATGGTGAACCACCAGCCGTCCGTTTTCCCAGGATTCTTCAATGTGACCCCCCAGAGGAACGTCCACCGCTTCGTCTAAACGGGGGGAAAGCCAGACTTCTCCCATGGGAAGCCAGGTGTCGGACAATTCCATTTGCCATCCGTCTACGATTTTTTGCTTAAACATTCCCAACTCGTAGCAAATGCTGTGGCCGGTGGCAAGATAATTGCGGGAGGCCATGGATTCCATGAAGCACGCCGCCAGCCGCCCCAATCCCCCGTTGCCCAGCCCGGCATCGGGCTCCAGA
>JAZTWH010000052.1:0-8628 GCA_045635765.1 Eubacteriales bacterium
GTGTAACTCTTGTGCCTTCGTTTGCCCCCATGCAACCATCCGTCCCTTCGCTCTGACGGAGGAAGAAGCCGCACAGGCTCCCGCAGCTACCAAGTACACCGAAAAGCCCGTACTGAAGACCAATTACAAGTTCACTATGGCAGTCAGCCCCCTCGACTGCATGGGTTGTACCCTGTGCGTCAAGGCTTGCCCCGTCAATGCGAAGGCAACCAAGGACGGCACCGATAAGTTTGCCATTAAGATGGTTCCCCAGGAAAGCCAAAAGGATCAGCAGGCTCCCTTCGATTGGGCCGTTGCCAACGTTTCCGAGAAGCCCGAGCTGATCAACAACACCGTTAAGGGCAGCCAGTTCAAGCAACCCCTCCTCGAGTTCTCCGGCTCCTGTGCAGGATGTGCCGAAACCTCCTACGCCCGCCTGATCACTCAGCTCTTCGGCGAACGGATGTATATCTCCAACGCCACCGGCTGTTCCTCCATCTGGGGCGGATCTGCTCCCGCAACTCCCTACACCGTAAACAAAGAATCCGGCAAGGGTCCCGCTTGGGGCAACTCCCTGTTCGAGGATAACGCCGAACACGGCTTGGGTATCTATCTGGGTCAGAAGTCCATCCGGGAACGCCTGATTCGCAAGATCGAAGAGATGGCCGCTTCCGAAAAGGCTTCCGCCGAATTCAAGGCCGCTGCCGAAGCCTTCCTGGCTTCCAAAGAAGACGGTAAGACCAACGGTGCCGCCACCGACGCTCTGATTGCAGAGCTGGAGAAGGCTGCCGCTGCCGGATGTCCCATCGCTCCCGAAGTTTTGGCTGAGAAAGACTACCTGGCCAAGAAGTCCGTCTGGATCTTCGGTGGTGACGGCTGGGCTTACGACATCGGCTTCGGCGGTTTGGACCACGTCCTGGCCTCCGGAGAAGACGTCAACGTCATGGTCTTTGATACCGAAGTTTACTCCAACACCGGCGGACAGGCCTCCAAGGCTTCCAACATCGGCCAGGTGGCTCAGTTCGCCGCCGCCGGTAAAGCCATCGGCAAGAAGGATCTGGCTGCCATCGCCATGTCCTACGGCTACGTCTACGTGGCTCAGATCGCCATGGGTGCTGACATGAATCAAACCTTGAAGGCTCTGGCCGAGGCCGAAGCTTACAACGGTCCCTCCCTCATCATCGGCTACGCTCCCTGCGAAATGCACGGTGTTAAGGGCGGTATGGCCAACTGCCAGGAAGAAATGAAGAAAGCCGTCGCCGCAGGCTACTGGAACACCTTCCGGTACAACCCCCTGCTGAAGGCCGAAGGCAAGAATCCCTTCATCCTCGACAGCAAGGCTCCCACGGCCGACTACGTGGACTTCATTAAGGGTGAAACCCGTTACACCCGTCTGGCTCAGGCATTCCCCGACAGAGCAGAAGTTCTGTTTGCCAAAGCTGCAGAAGCAGCCAAGGAACGCCGGGCGAAGCTGGAAGAAAAGGCCAACGGCTAATTTATTCCATCAAGCAAAATCAAGAGGAGACGCCATTGCGTCTCCTCTTTTTTGTATGCAGAAGTTTTCTGCATATAAAAAAATACCCACCACAGTGTTGTGGTGGGTATTTTAATACTAAATCAGTTGTTTCCGCTGGCCATAGCGGCAACTTCAGCGGCGAAGTCGTCCTTCTTCTTTTCGATGCCTTCGCCCCGTTCGAAGCGAGTGTATTCGATCAGAGAAGAGCCCTTGGAAGCGATGAACTTGCCGACGGTGGTGGATTCATCCAGGATGAATTCCTGCTCCAGCAGGCAGTTTTCGCTGTAGAACTTGCCGAGTTTTCCGGAAACGATCTTTTCCAGGACCTGAGCAGGCTTGTTGGCAAACTTGGGATCCTGCTGCATCTGAGCGACCATGATGGATTTTTCCCCCTCAATGACGTCGGCGGGAACGTTATCCTTGCCCAGATAAGCGGGATTCATGGAAGCGACCTGCATACAGACGCTCTTTCCGTCAGCAGCATCAATGGGAGCAGTGAAGTTAGCAACGACACCGATCTTTCCGCCCATGTGCAGGTAGGTAGCAACGTTGCCTTCCATCCGGGCAAAGCGGCGGACGGTCATGTTTTCACGGATGACGGCAACCAGCCCGGTGCGAACTTCTTCCACCGTCTGGCCGTCCTTCAGCTCGGAAGCGTTGAGAGCTTCCAGGTCTGCGGGATTGGTCTTGGCGACCAAAGCGGCAATATCATTGGCAAAAGCCATGAAGTCGGGGTTCTTGGCAACGAAGTCGGTTTCGCAGTTGACTTCAACGATAGCGGCAACCTTGCCGTCGTTGTAAACGCCAACGTAACCTTCTGCGGCAATGCGAGAAGCCTTCTTCGCGGCGGTAGCAAGGCCTTTTTCACGCAGGATAACGATGGCTTTTTCCATATCGCCGTCGGTTTCCACGAGGGCCTTTTTGCACTCCATCATTCCGGAACCGGTCTGATCACGAAGTGCCTTAACCTGCTGAGCAGTAATAACAGCAGCCATTTCAATTTCCTCCTATTATAAAATAAGATAAATTATTCTTCCACGGGAGCTTCGGCAGATTCCTCAGCAGAGAACTGTTCACCCTGCTTGCCTTCCAGAACGGCGTTGGCCATGGTGGCGGTAATCAGCTTAACCGCACGGATGGCGTCGTCGTTTCCGGGAATGACGTAGTCGATTTCATCGGGGTCACAGTTGGTATCTACGATAGCGATGATGGGAATATTCAGCTTGCGGGCTTCGGCAACGGCGTTGTGTTCCTTTTTGGGGTCAACGATGAAGATCGCCGCGGGGAGCTTCTTCATTTCCTTAATGCCGCCCAGGTTCTTTTCGAGCTTTTCGGCTTCGATGGTCAGGTTGACAACTTCCTTTTTGGGGAGCTGCTCGAAGGTGCCGTCTTCCGCCATCTTCTTCAGCTGGTCCATTCTCTGGATGCGTTTTTTGATGGTGGTGAAGTTGGTCAGCATCCCGCCGAGCCAACGGGCGTTAACGAAGTACATTCCGACACGCTCAGCCTCTTCCTTGATGGATTCCTGAGCCTGCTTCTTGGTCCCGACGAAAAGGATTTCGCCGCCCTGTTCGGTCACTTCGCGAACGAAGTTGTAAGCCTCCTCGACTTTCTTTACGGTTTTCTGGAGATCAATGATGTAGATCCCGTTCCGTTCGGTGAAGATGTATTCCGCCATTTTGGGGTTCCATCTTCTGGTCTGATGTCCGAAATGGACACCTGCTTCCAGCAGTTGTTTCATGGAAATTACAGCCATGATGTTTCCTCCTTCGGTTGTTCACCGCCACAACGCTTTCGTTTTGCAGATTCCTTCGGAACCACCGGCAAGACAAACGTTGTGTGTGTAATAAAATAATAATATTTGCACGCACAGGCGTACTGCATCATTATACCATATCTTGCCCTGAAATGCAAGGGTGAAATGTGAAAATTTTCCTAACTTTTTCCTATAAAAATCGAAAAACCGCCCCCTCCGGTAAGGAAAGGGCGGAAGCGGCCGACGCAATGCCAATCCCCAAGGCCTCGCCGAGGTAGGGCGAGGGGAGGGGCGGCGAGGCGGGCGTCAGCCTTTATAACTGTCTTTCAGGTTGACGATGAGGTTAAACACGTTGCCCTGGGCGTGGATGTCCTTGCAAAAATAACCGTTGCGAACGAACTGAAAGCGGTCCCCGGGTTGTGCTTCCGCCAGGGAGGGCTCGGCCTTACAGTGGGCTTTTACGGTCAGGGAATTGGGGTTCAGCAGATCCATATAGGTCTGTCCCTCGGGGAGATCGAAGACATTTTCCTGGGTGAACAATCGATCGTACAAACGGATTTCCGTATCCAGAGCGTATTCGGTGGAGACCCAATGGATGGTTCCCCGGACCTTGCGTCCGTCTGCGGGCATTCCGCATCCCGTTTCCAAATCTGCGGAGCATTTCAGCTCAATGACGTTCCCCTCTTCATCCTTGACCAATTCGTCACAGCGGACGATGTACGCCCCCATCAGACGACATTCTCCGCCGGGCTTCAGCCGGTGGAATTTTCCGGGGGCGTCCTCCATGAAGTCGCTTCGTTCCACATACAACGTCTTGGTGAAGGGGACCTGACGGCTTCCGGCCGATTCGTCCTGGGGATTGTTGGGCAGGGTAAAGTATTCGGTCCGCTCCTCCGGATAGTTGGTAATCGTCACCTTCAGGGGGTCCAGAACGGCGACCCGGCGGAGGGCCTTTTCATTCAATTCCGCCCGGATACAATGCTCCAAAAGGCCAATATCGACAATGGAATAGGCCTTGGCAACGCCGGCCTTTTTTACGAATTCCAGGATCGACGAGGGCGTATAACCCCGGCGACGGAGTCCGCAGAGGGTGGGCATCCGAGGGTCATCCCAGCCGTCTACCCGGCCGGTTTCTACCAATTCTCTCAAAAAGCGTTTGCTCATCACCGTATAGGTCAGATTCAGGCGGGCAAATTCCCGTTGCTTGGGACGGGGGCGGATGGAAATATTTTCGGTCACCCAATCGTAGAGGGGACGGTGGTTTTCGAATTCAATGGAGCAAAGAGAATGGGTAATGCCCTCAATGGCGTCCTGAATGGGGTGGGCGTAGTCGTACAGGGGATAAATACACCATTTGTCCCCCTGCCGATGGTGGGAGGTATGAACGATGCGGTAGATGGCAGGGTCTCTCAGATTGATGTTGGGGGAGGCCATGTCGATCTTGGCCCGCAGGGTCTTTGCTCCGTCGGGGAATTCCCCGTTCTTCATCCGTTCAAACAGCTCCAGATTTTCTTCCACGGAGCGGTTGCGGTAGGGAGACTCCTTCCCGGGCTGGGTCAGTGTTCCCCGGTATTCCCGCATCTGCTCGGCGGAAAGATCGCAGACGTAGGCCTTTCCTTCCTTGATCAGTTGGATGGCAAACTCGTAGCATTGATCAAAATAGTCGGATCCGTAGAAGATTCCGCCGTCGGGGACGGTGCCCAGCCACTCCAGGTCTGCCCGGATGGCGTCGACGTATTCCGTATCCTCCTTCACGGGATTGGTATCGTCAAGGCGAAGATTGAATTTCCCTCCGTATTTTTTTGCCATGGAATGGTTGATCCAGATGGCCTTGGCGGAACCGATATGCAAATACCCGTTGGGCTCCGGGGGGAACCGGGTGTGGACATGGTCCACTTCCTTGTTCCGAAGGTCCTCGGCAATAATTTCGTCAATAAAATTCGTAATTTCTTCCATTGCTTTTCAATCCTTTGCTTCCAGCGTTTCGGCTGCTTTTTTCAAGCGGGAAAGAACCGTCTCTTTCCCCAAAATATTCATCACGGCGTAGGTATCGGGAGATGCGGTGCGGCCGGTAACAGCCACCCGAAGCACCGAGCTGACGTCGGCTACGTTGCCGGGGTAGGCAGAGGGATCGGCCTTGTACGCCTTCATATCCACGGCATAGCCCATGGCGGAGGTCAACTCTTTGACCTTGTTGAACCAGGTCTGCTGGTCGTCGGACTCATGATAATAAGCCTGGGGGTACTCTCTCAGGACCCGCAAAACGTCTTCCTTGTCCATGGTCTCGGGGAAGGGATAATCAGTCGTAAAGGTCTCCTCAAAGAAGAAGGACATATACTGAGGCACGTCGGACCAAACGGTAAAGTCTTTCCGGGGCTTTTTGCCTCCTCTTCCGATGGAGAGGATTGCCTTGGAATAGTCGGGATCCCGAGTCAAAAGACTATAAAATTCCGTATCGTATTCCTTTGCCCACCGGGCAGCCGCCTCGAAGACCTCCTCCCCGGTCATCCGGGAAATAATATTTTTGGAAATATCGTTCAATTTTTCAAGATCGAATACGGCACCCGCAACCCCCATTTTCTCCGCCTTGAAGCGGAATTCATTCAAATCCCCTTCGGGATTTTTGTTCCGCCATTCTTCAAAGTTGGAATTCAGCACGGTCATCAGATATTCGGTCACCGCCGAGGCGGGATACCCTTGCTGGAGATAATAGGTCAGCCGTGCCTCCGGGTCTTTCCGCTTGGAAAGTTTCCGCTTGGACGTTCCGTCCTGCTTGAGCATATGGGCCGTATGGACGTAAGCGGGCTTTTCCCAGCCCAGGACCTCAAACATCTGAAGGTGATACGGGAAGGTGGAGAGCCATTCTTCCCCCCGTACCACGTGGGTGGTTCTCATGAAGTGGTCGTCCACCACATGGGCAAAATGGTACGTGGGAATTCCGTCGGATTTCAGAATCACGATGTCGGTGCAGTTTTCGGGCATCTCGATCTCACCCTTGGCAAGATCCCGATACTTGATGCGGACCCCTTCCTTGCCGGGAGAACGGAACCGGACCACGTACGGCTTTCCTTCGGAGATCAATTTCTCCGCCTCTTCCACGGTGATGCCGGAATGGACCGCCCATGGGCCGTAATATCCAAAATTGGCACCCTCCGCCTCTTGCTTTTCGTGAAGGGCTTGCAGATCCTCTTCGGTGCAGAAGCAGGGGTAGGCAAGTCCCCGTTCCACCAGGTCCTTGGCAATGGTTTGGTACAGCTCCGCCCGATCCCGCTGTCGGTAAGGACCGTAAGCCCCCTTGTCCTCCCCGGAGGTGGCACCCTCGTCAAAATTGAGACCGAAGGCGTTCAGGGAGGTCAAAATTACGTCGACCGCCCCCTCGACTTCCCGTTTTGCATCAGTGTTCTCGATCCGAAGATAGAAAACGCCGCCGCTTTGGTGGGCTAACCGTTCGTCGATCAGTGCACCGTAAAGATTCCCGAAATGCATAAATCCCGTGGGGGACGGTGCGATACGGGTGACCATGGCCCCCTGGGGCAGGTCCCGTTTGGGATACAGCCGTTCGTAATCGGCCGGGGTTTTGGTAATATGGGGGAAGAGCAGTTCCGCCATGCGGAGGTTTGCGTCGGTGCGGTCCATGATGGTTCTCCTTGATCTGTCGCCGTCCGTAAAATCGGCTCGAATTCATTATAATTGCACTGCTGATTGCCAAAGTCCCCGGTATCGTCAAGAAAATAAGCTAAAAAAGAGGGTGTTGCAAAACAAATTGCAACACCCTCTTAAAATTATCAATGAATACTGACCGGCGGTTTGGGTTGGTTGGGGGTACGGGCGCTGGTCTTGTTTTCCGGTTTGATTTCTCCTGCCTTTGTCAGAGAAATCTTGGTAAGTGCCGGGCCTACCAGCTCGTAAACCAACACGCTGAACAAAATGACATTGCGCACCAGACTGCCGTCGTGCAAATTAGATGCAGTCAATGCCATACCCAATGCCACACCTGCCTGGGGCAGCAAGGTAATGCCCAGATACTTAGTAATTGCCGGAGCGCATTTGACCATCTTACAGCTGCCTAAGGAGCCGAAATATTTGCCCAAAGAACGGCTGAGAATATAAATTGCGCCGATAATCAGGGTGGCAGGATGTATTAAAATCTGCAAATCCAGTTCCGCACCGGAGATGACAAAAAACAAAACATGCAGCGGCACAGTCCAGCCTTCCACACGACCCATCAGTTCGTCGGATGTTTCGCACACATTACAGAACACAGTGCCGGTCATCATACATACCAGCAGCAAAGAAAAACCGATATGGACTTCCCCAATTTGAAATTTCAGCATAGACAATCCTGCTGCCAAAATCACAAAGGTAACAGACAGCGCCATACGCTTACTGCGGGAATGGAAGAAAGTTTCCAGCCAGTTCAGCAGCAGACCTATAGCTGCACCCAATCCCAGAGACAGGGTGATTTCCAAAAAGGGCTCTACTGCCACGCCTATTAAGCTGATAGCGCCGTTTTCCAGGGCAGAAGCGATGCCATAGGAAATAGAAAACAAGAAAAGACCTACCGCATCATCAATAGCAACCACCAGCATCAGCAACCGGGTCAGGGGGCCGTCAGCTTTGTACTGCTTGACAACCATCAGTGTTGCAGCCGGTGCAGTAGCCGATGCGATAGCTCCCAAAGTAATCGCCGCAGGCAGGGACAGTACATTGGGGAACAGCAGATGTACACCAATCAGCACAGCATCTACCAACAAAGTAGTAAACACAGCCTGCACAATACCAATGACAATAGCCTTTGTACCCATTGCCTTCAACTGCGATAACCGGAACTCATTACCCATAGAGAAAGCAATGAAGCCAAGTGCCACCTGGGTCAGGACGGAGAAACCCTCTACCTGCTCCAAAGAGGAAAAGCCAATGCCGGGAATTTTCAGTGCGCCCAAGCAGAACGGACCGATGAGCAAACCTGCCACCAAATAGGCAGTAACAGCCGGGAGACGCAAAAGCTTTGCTGGACGGGACAGCAACAGTCCGGCAACAACCGCCACCGCCAGACATATTAATGATGTAGCCAAATATAAGACCTTCTTTTACATTTTATATAATATTATAGCCGCAGTGTATCATAGCACTGTTGACAGCAGTCCGCAAGGGCAATACCTACCAAATATTTGCCGCAATATAAAATTCATATTTGTGCAGTTTTCCACTGGAAAACAGTTGTATTTTACAGCAGGATTTGGTAAAATAATTCCATCTTTTTTTAGGAGGTATTTTCTATGCGTTATGTTGATGAGGTTTTGGAGAAGGTAATTGCGCAAAACCCTGCTCAGCCCGAGTTCCATCAGGCTGTTCAGGAAGTGCTGGATACCCTCTC
>JAZTWH010000053.1:0-13390 GCA_045635765.1 Eubacteriales bacterium
TTTTCTTATTGTATATCAGGGCCTTTAGCTCAGTTGGTTAGAGCTCCCGGCTCATAACCGGTCGGTCCCGGGTTCGAGTCCCCGAAGGCCCACCAGAAAATTCCCTTTTGTCTGGGGACAGAAGGGAATTTTTCATAAAAAAATGGGGAACGATTTGCCTTTTTTTATTTTTAGGGAAGAAAAATTTGCATTTTCCTGACGAAATATCGGGGGAACAGGGGGCGGATGGAGAACTCGGGCAGCTTTCGTCGAACGAAAATGCTTGAATTTTGTCCCCGGTTGTGGTATAATGTATTCAGCAAAAGAAAGTCATCGCTTTTCAAGGAATTGCATACCACCCCTTAAACATACAACAAGATCAAGGAAGAAACCAGCCTCCGGTGCACCGGGGGCTGATGTTCTTTTGTGTCCGCAGAAATTCTGAGAGGACCGAGGGTAACTGAGGGGAAACGGTTCCGCTGGACCGTTCTTTTTTGTTTCTGATTTGGATACTAAGGACCCGTTGCCCCTGTTTTTGGGAGCCGTTTTCTCCGTGGAGTAAAAAAGGTGCTTCCCCTCAAGGGGGAAACACCTTTTGTATGGGGCGAAGATTCGAAGGCGTGCCCACGCTATTTTACGTTCAGGATAATGTCCGGGCGGGAGGCGAAGGCGGGGCAGAAGGAATAGGTGAGGGGCAGATTTTGGGAGGCCAGCAGGGAGGAGGTGTAGCCGTCGTCGGTGTGGAGGGTCATGGTGACGGTCGATTCGCCGACGGTCAGATCGCAGTATAAGATCTGCAGATTAAGTTTTTGTCCCGTATAGCCTAATTTTTGGAAGGAGCGTCGCCAGTCCTGCTCCGTCAGTCCCAGTCGGGAGAACATCTCGCGGTAGATGGCGGCGTGTTCGGTGGCGGCTCCGGTGTGTTCATAATAAACCGTGCCGTTGGGGTTGGTGGCTTTGTCCGAAACATAGATTGCCTGATAGAGGTTGAGAAAGTCCCCGGTGTAATTGATGATCTTTTCTCCGGCGGCTTCGCTTTCCAGGGCTTTTTCTCCGTTGTAGGTTTCCACCATGTCCAGGACCCGGCGGTATTGGTCTTGGGTCAGGAGCTTTGGAATGGGGTAAAAGTCCGTGTCCTCCCCATAGAGCCAAAAGAAAATGCGGAAGGTTGTTTCGTCCTTTTGCCAGACCTGGAGTGCCCGGGTATAGCTGTTTCGGTAGGGGTCAAAGACCCGGTTGGCGTGGTCTGCTGCGGCAAAAAGACCCCCGGGGCCGGTGACCGTAAGGAGATTCCGTTCCTGCACCGTCTGATTGGTAGCATCGTTTTCCACGGTCAGCTTTGCCACCATGTCGCTGCCCGTATCGAGGCGAATCTGAAACCCGTCCTTTTGGTGAGTCAGGATCATTCGAGAGGAGGGGGTGCATTGGGTGTAGCCCTGGGTCTTTTCCTTCAGCCAGGTTTGAATGGCTGTTTCTTCCTCATAAATAATAGCCCGGTTGCAACCGCAAAGGCTCAGTGTCAAAAGAAGGAGGGCAAAGGCCGAAATCAGAATTTTTTTCATGGCAGTCTCCTTCAGGGGGCAGGGGAAAGGACCGTAAGTCCATCCTTCAGGATCTCGAAGTTCGCTTCCTCAGCACAGGAGAGTTCTCCGTCCAGGTTCAGGGTCAAATTCTTGCCCCGGATCACGATTTTTTCCGCTCGAAGGTGCTTAATGAATTTTAGGCCCGTGTGCTTGCCGATGGCCAAAAGGGGCAGGACCGACAGAAATATCCAGGGGGAAACACTTTCGATCAGGTAGGCGTCCAGCTTTCCGTCGTCGATGGAGGCTTCGGGGGCGATCTTAATGCCGCCGCCGTAATATTTGCCGTTGGCAATACAGAACAGCAGGGATTTTTGCCGAAAAGGAACGCCGTCGATCTCTCCCTCCAGGTCGGTGCCGTGGTAGTGGAAGATGGTATAGAACATGGAAAGAATGTAACTGATGCGTCGCAACAGGGGATTGTTTTTGTACCGTTCCGAATTGCGGACCACTTCGGCGTCAAAGCCCACGGAGGCAATGTTCATAAAGAAGCTGTCGTTGGCCCGTCCGCAGTCGATGTTCCGGCGGGAAAAGTCCTTGATCTTGCTCAAAATCACCTTCGGATCGTGTTTGCCCCGGATTTTTTCATATAAGGTACGGACGAAATCGTTTCCGCTTCCCTGAGGAATGACGCACAGGGCGTTGCCCGACCCCACGGTGCCGCACAGGACCTCGTTGGCCGTTCCGTCGCCCCCCACGGCGTAGATGGTGGACCCGGTGTATTCCCGGGCGATTGCGGTGGCGTGGCCCGCCCGTTCCGTCCGGCGAATCTCCGCAAGCTTCCCGAAGGTGCTTCGGATCAGTGCTTCCATCCGTTCGGTTTTTTTGAATCCTGCCTGGGGATTGAGAATAAAGACATGCTTGTTCATGGAGGGTCCTCCTGCATATATTTCGACAAATTGCTTACAAAATGATTTCAGGTCTTTACAACGGGGAAAAAATATGCTATAATAGTTTCGTAAAAGTGAATACCCTTGCCGGGGTGCGCTGATACTGCGCTGAGAACGGGCAGAAGCCCGAAACCCATTGAACCTGAACAGGAGCAAGAGCCTGCGGAGGGAAGATGCAAACATATCATTGGTGTAAACATCATCCTCTTACCGTACGGTGGGAGGATTTTTTTTACGGTTTTTCCGAAGACCGGTCCGGAAAAAACCGTGGCGAGATTTCATTTTTATAATATTTATTCCAGGAGGTTTTTCTTATGAGCAAGAAAACCGATTCTTTGAAAAAGCTCGCCGTTTGTGCCATGATGGTGGCTCTGTCCTTTGTGCTAAGCCTTTGGACACCTCTGAAATTCTGGCCTCAGGGCGGGTCTGTCACCTTGGGGGCCATGGTCCCCGTGATTCTGGTTGCCCTTCTGTTCGGCACGAAATGGGGCTTGGCCTGTTCCCTGGTCAACGCGTTGCTTCAGCTGATGGTCGGCCTGATGGAAGGGATGGGAAGCTGGGGGCTGTCTCCCGCAGTCCTGATTTGCAGTATTCTTTTGGATTATATTCTGGCCTATACGGTACTAGGATTAGCCGGGATTTTCCGGGGCAATCCGTCGGTACGGGCGGTCTGGGGGACCCTATTCGTCTGTGTTTTGCGGTTCGGGTGCCACTTCGTTTCCGGCTGGGCATTCTTCGGAATGTGGGCGGAAGAGGGGTACACGGCCTTGGGATGGTCCTTGTTTTACAATCTGTCCTATATGCTCCCCGAGACGGTCATCTCCGTGGCATTGTCCGCAGGATTGGCAGCACTCATTCCTGTGTTGCAACGGAATTTTTCCTTCTGCCGCCGGGAAGAAACTGTCGAAAATTGAAAGATACCTATATTATAGCACGAATCCCTCTTTTTTGCAAGGGGGATTCGTGTTTTTTCTGTAAGACTTGAAATTTTTTCCGACTTACGGTATAATAGTCTCATAATATGCGTTGGGAGGATTGGAATGAACCTTTTGCATCTGAAATACGCCGTGGAGATTGCCCGGACCCGTTCCATCACGATGGCTGCGGAAAATCTTTATATGGGTCAGTGCCGGCTGTCCCGTGCCATCAAGGAATTGGAGGACTATCTGGGCATCACCATCTTTAAGCGGACCTCAAAAGGCATCGTTCCCTCGCCGGAAGGGGAGATATTCCTGGCCCACGCCAACCGGATTCTCGACGAGGTCCGGGAGGTGGAGACTTTGTACAATCCCCACGCCAAGGATATGCAACGGATGAATATTTCCATTTCCCGGGCCGGATACCTCGCCCACGCCCTGAAGTAGCTGGTGGGAGAATTGGACCTGACCAAGCAAATTGAGATCAACTACCGGGAGACCAACTCCCTGAAGGCCATAAACAATATTTTGCACAACAATTACGACATGGGAATCATCCGCTTCGCCACCGAATACGAGCCCTATTTTCAGAGATTTTTATCGGGAAAGGGGGTGTGTTCGGAGGATCTTTGGGAGTTTGACCCCATCGTCTTGATGTCGTCGGAGCATATGCTTGTCCAAAAGGAGGACCTTCGGTTTTCTGATTTGGTGGACTGCGATTGCGTCCAGTTGGGACACGGAGACCCCTACGTCCCGTCTCTGCCCTTGGCCGAGGTCCGCAAGGGGGAATTCCCCGAGGAGATCAACAAGCACCTGTTTATCTACGAACGGGCCAGCGGCTACGAGATCTTAAGCTCCATTCCCACCACCTTCCTTTTGACCTCTCCCATGTCCGAAAACATTTTGAAGCGGTACGGACTGGTTCAACGGCGTCTCAACGGCTGAAAACGGCCCTGCAAGGACGTTCTGATCTGGCGGGAGAATTACAAGTTTACGGACCTGGACCAGGCTTTTATCAAGGAAATCAAGCGTGTCCGGGACAAGGTCGGCACCCGGGAGATCCTTTGATCCCCGCTTCCATCGGCAAATATGGGAAGCCTCGCTTCTCCTTGAATTGACCATTTTTCTCCCTCTTGCATAAGATGGATTGAATCTTGCAGGGGAGGATGGTTATCGTATGAAAGTCGTAACCATGAAATCGCCCCGGTTCCTTCGGGGACTGCTGAAAGCGATTTTTGGCATTTGGGACTGAAGGAGGAAAGCGGGGGGACGGTTCCCTCCGCTTTTCCGTTTTCTTCTTTAAATGGTCCTCAAATAGGAAAGTTTTGTAAAATATTTGAAAATTCTCTTGACATTCGGGGGAAAAAGGGTATATAGTTTATTATATGGGTATAATGAGTTAGAGTACTTTTCAATTGATATAAGGAGTGTCCCGAACGTGCTTGCGGAAAAACGAAAGGAAATTTTTTCCATCCCCAATCTTTTGTGTTACCTTCGGATCTTGTTGTTGCCGGTATTTGCCATCCTGTATTGCATGAAGCAGGACGTTTTTGCGGCAGCGGTGGTCCTGCTCTCCGCCGCAACCGACGTTACGGACGGGATCATTGCCCGGAAATTCCATATGGAAACGGAATTGGGCAAAATCCTCGATCCCCTGGCGGACAAACTGACCCAGGCCGTGATTTCCGGGTGCCTGCTCTTTCGTTATCCCATCATGTGGATCTTGTTTTCCGTCATCATCGTCAAAGAAAGCTTTCAGGGCATCGGCGGACTGCTCTTATACCGCAAAATGAAATCCATGCGTTCCTCCGAATGGTTCGGAAAACTGTCCACCGCCTTCTTTTACGCAGTCATGGCATACCTGGTCCTCTTTTCTCCCGAGCCGCCGTCGGCCTGGTTCGTGGTGGTCCCCGTCTTTGTCAGCACGGGGCTGATGGTCTTTGCCTTGGTGCGGTACGCCATCCGGTTTATTCAGGTGGTCACCATGCTGAAAAACGATTCAAACACCGCCGCAGAGGCGAAATGATAAACAAAAGAGGGACTGAAAACAGTCCCTCTTTCCCCTACGGGAGGTTATTCCGCCAATTCGCCGCCCAATAGGAGGATTCCCAGGTTATCCCGGTAAATGTCGTTGAATTGGGAAATGGGCAAGGGGTTGACGCCCCGTCCGCATTCGATGGTGTAGCCCGGGCGGTTCCAGGTTTGGATGAACCAATCCTTGTAGCCCGCAAAGCCTGAGGAATAGGGGGTTTCTTCCACCGTGTATCCGCTGACCTCCGAAAATCGCCGGGCGATCTGAAGGGAATTTTCCGGCTGATAATTGAGATATTTCCAGAAAATAATTTCTCCCTGGGTGTGGTAGGCCAGGATGAGCCGGAAGTCCTGTTGCTCCGTAAATTGTGCCATAGCCCTGGATTCGGGGGCGGAAAAGGGTGCCGTGCCCACGAAATCCCGGGGGCCGGGCCGAGTAAATCCCTGCTCGTATTTGATACGCCGGGCTTCTTCCCAGCCGGCGGGATAGTTTAAATTCAGATCGGTGCCCACGATGTTTGCTTTCCACCCTTCGGGGAAGGGCAGGTCGGTGTTCAGGGCCAGAGCTTCGTTGTATTCTCGCGAGCCCGGGGCGTATTCCCCCGTCACCAGATCCACGCCGTCGGGGTTGACCATGGGGACGATGACGAAGGTGGTCCTCTGCCAAAGCTGTCGCACGTCGCTTCCTCCCAAGGAGACCCCCAGGGAGTAGGCCCGGCACATCTGTTCGGTAAACTTCATCAAGACCGGGGTTGTGATCCACTCGTTGGCGTGGTGGGAGGCGTTGTACCCCACTCGAATGGGCCCTTCTCCAAAGATCAGATAGGGAATGGGCTGACCGTTTACCGATCGCCCCAGGACCCCCGTCCGAAGGAAGGGATACCGCTTGGTCAAGCCCTCGATATTCCGCTTCAGGGTTTGGGAGGTATAGGGAATGTTGGTCAGCACCACCGCATCCCGGGAAGGAATAATCACCCGTTGCCCGATTTGAAGGGCATTGGGGTCCAGGTCCGGGTTTGCCGTCTCAATGGCGGAAACCGAGGTGTTATACCGCCTTGCCAGGTCAAAAAAGGTATCTCCCTGCCGGATCAGGTAGGTTTGATACCCCATAATATAAGGCTCCAGGGCTCGCCAGGTCCGGGGTCCCACGACGCCGTCGGGGGTAAGCCCCGCCGACCGCTGAAACCGTATCACCGCATTTTGGGTCCGGGGCCCAAAAATTCCGTCCACCGTTCCCCCATTGAATCCCAAGCGGTTCAAAATTGCTTGCAAGAGGGAGACGTCGGGCCCCCGGGAGTTTAATTTGATCGTGTCCATGGTCATTCCTCCTAAAATCCTTTGTATATGGTATGATCGATCGGCACGGTTTTAGAATGATTTTTGCATAAGAAGGGGGTGCTTCCCCCGGGGAAAGGAGAATGGGATGAATCTGTTTCAATGGATCTTCGGTCGATGTTGTATGATCTGCGGAAGGACCTTGGATCCCTGTTCTGCCGAGGAAATTTGCTCCGATTGTGGTCGGGAAATCGCCGAAAACCGCCTCGTCATTCCCTTGGAGGACAACCGGGCCGGGGTTTCGGCCTATTATTTTTATGAGCCTATGCGTCGAGGATTGCATCGCTTTAAATATGATGGCAAAAAGGCACTGGGAATTTATTTCGGCAAAAAATTGGCCCAACGCTTTCAGCAACGGGAGGACCGGGCGGACGTGGTGACCTGTGTCCCCCGAGCCCGGGACGAAGTTCCGAGAATGTACAACCAAAGTGCCGTCATCGCAAAAGCCATGGCACGGGAATTGAACCTGCCCATGGATTTTAAACTACTCCGCAAACGCAAGGGGATGCGGACTCAGCCCCAATGTCCCACCTACCTGGCCCGGGAGCAAAACGCAAAACGTGCCTATCGCACGGGCCCTTCCCGGAGAGACCTGACGGGGAAACGGGTCATCTTGGTGGATGATCTTTACACCAGCGGAGGGACGGCCCGGGCGTGCTGTGATCTTTTGAAAAAGCAAGGAGCCCAAGACGTTCTGATCTATACCGCCCTGCGAGCCGACCCCGGCGAAGAAATCACCCTGGGGACCAATTTCGACCGGCTCCACATCCACGAGGACTTCCATGGGCCCCACCCCTACCCCACCCGGAGATTTCGACGAAAAGAAAAAACGAAATAGTTTTAGTGTTCACAGGTTTTGCCTGTGATTTTTTAATGTAAAATTCACCCGTATCGGAAGAGTCTCACATGATAATGTTCTGTAAAATTCATATTTTTCGTGTTATACTAAACCTAAACTTATGAGTTTGAGGGGTTTGTATGCTGATTGATAAAAGAATTGGGTTACGGGTAAAAGAATGTAGGGAAAGGTTGGGCCTGACCCAAGAAGAGTTTTCGGAGAAAATCGGAGTGGGCTCCAACTACATTTCGTTGATTGAACGGGGAGAATCCTTCCCGCGGTACAGTGTGTTGATTGATTTAATCAACGGCTTGGAGACATCCGCCGATTATCTTTTCCAGGACGTGCTGAAGCACACGGCTCAGTACAAGACCTGCGAGCTTTGGGAGCAGATTCAATCCCTCCCGGAGGAAAAACGGCAGTGGATTCTGTCTACCATCGAGAGCATGGTGAAAGCTTCCAAATAAATTTTCTCCCGGACCCGGTCCGGGAGATTTTCATCTTGACATTTCCCCAAAAATGTGATACAATATATCTCGTATCCAACGGCGTATGTGGAGGGTTATCGAAGCGGTCATAACGAGGCGGTCTTGAAAACCGTTTGAGAGCAATCTCACGTGGGTTCGAATCCCACACCCTCCGCCACAAAAGAACCCTGATTCGTCCACAGACAAATCAGGGTTCTTTCATGCCGGGGCGGGATATTTTCCTGAGAAAAGTGTATTCCCGTTGAAATTTGTGGGAGAATATGGGAGGATGACGGACCCGGGCGGAGGGTTTTCGGCCTGTGCCGTAGATATTGATTCTTTCTTGCGGAAATCCATTTGAGAAATACGTCTTAAAATTCATCCGAAGGGGTAAAATTGATGAGAATCGCATTTTTTGACGCAAAGCCCTATGACAAACCGTCCTTTGACCGCTATGGGAAGGAGCAGGGGATTCACTTTAAATATTTTGAAACGAAGCTGAATGAAGATACGGTGGACCTGGCTCGGGGGTATGACGGAGTTTGCGTTTTTGTGAACGATACGGTCAATGCCGCCGTCATCGACCGGTTGGCGGAGTTGGGGGTTACTTCCGTGGCTCTACGGTGTGCCGGGTTTAATAATGTTGATATGAAGCACGCCTATGGGAAGGTCCACGTTTTGCGGGTCCCCGCCTATTCTCCCTATGCGGTGGCGGAGCATACCATGGCCCTGCTGTTGACCTCCATTCGGCGGATTCACAAGGCTTATATCCGCACGAAGGATTTTAATTTCAGCCTGTCGGGATTGACGGGGTTTGATCTGCACGGCAAGACGGTGGGAGTCATCGGGACCGGCCGGATCGGGCGGATCTTCATGGACATCTGCCGGGGATTCGGGATGAAGGTTCTGGCCTACGACAAGTACCCCAATCCCCCCGAGGGAGAGGGCGGGGAGGTTCGGTACGTGACGTTGAAGGAGCTGTTTTCCCAAAGCGACATTATTTCGTTGCACTGTCCCCTGACCGAGGAGACTCACCATATTATTGACTCCGAGGCCTTGGAACAATGCAAGAACGGGGTGGTCCTGCTCAATACCTCCCGGGGAGCGTTGGTGGATGCGGAGGCTTTGCTGGGGGCCATTAAGGCCCGGAAGGTGGGGGCCGCCTGCCTGGACGTGTACGAGGAAGAGTCGGATCTGTTTTTTGAGGATAATTCGGGGCACATTCTGGAGGATGACACCCTGGCCCGGCTCATTTCCATGCCCAACGTGATCGTCACCTCCCATCAGGCCTTTTTGACCGAGGAAGCCTTAGAAAACATTGCTCAGACCACCGTAAAGAATTTGGTGGATCTGGCCCACGGGGGACAGTGTCCCAACGAGCTGTGCTACCGTGCCGGAGGAGCGGAGGACTGCAAGACCGGCAAATGCTTCTGAGAAACGGGGCGTATGATTCTCCCCCTTCCGGGAAAGATTTGTTTTGAAAAAAATTTCCCCTTTTTGTATTGAATTTCCGGTTTCTTTGTGATATAATAGAAGAAAAAACCAGAGAGGTGCTCCTATGACCATTACCGAAGATATTAAATACGTCGGCGTCCGGGATCAGTCCATTGATCTGTTTGAAGGGCAATATTCCGTTCCCCGGGGGATGACGTACAATTCTTACGTCATTCTCGATGAAAAGATTGCCGTCCTGGATACGGTGGACGGAGCCTTCCCCCACGAGTGGCTGGATAACCTTCAGAACACCCTGGGGTCCCGAACCCCCGATTATCTGATCGTTCAGCATATGGAGCCGGACCATTCGGCGAATATTATGAATTTCGTCAAGGCCTATCCCAAGGCCACCGTCGTTTCTTCCGTCAAGGCCTTTGCCATGATGAAGAATTTCTTCGGCACTGTCTTTGCCGATGCGCGGCTGGTGGTGGGGGAGGGGGATACCCTTTGCCTCGGGAAGCACAATTTAACCTTCTATACCGCCCCCATGGTCCATTGGCCGGAAGTGATCGTCACCTATGACAGCACGGACAAGGTCCTCTTTTCCGCAGACGGATTCGGAAAATTCGGGCCGGCAGACGATTCCGAGCCTTGGGCGGACGAAGCCCGGCGGTATTTCATCGGCATCGTAGGCAAATACGGAGCCCAGGTGCAAAATCTTCTGAAGAAGGTCTCGGGCTTGGACCTTCGGACCATCTGCCCCCTCCACGGGCCCGTGCTGACGGAAAATTTGGCCTATTACGTGAATCTCTACAATACTTGGTCCTCCTATCAGCCGGAGGAAGAGGGCATCGTCATTGCCTATACCTCCGTTTACGGCAACACCAAAAAAGCGGTGATGCTTCTGGGGGAGAAACTGAAGGCCAAGGGTTGCCCCAAGGTGATTCTTCACGACCTTGCCCGGTGCGACATGGCCGAGGCGGTCAGCGACGCCTTCCGTTACGGAAAGACCGTTCTGGCCACCACCACCTATAACGCCGAGATCTTCCCCCACATGAGGGAGTTTATCAATCATCTGACTGCACGGAACTTCTCCAACCGGACGGTGGCTCTGATCGAAAACGGAAGCTGGGCCCCCATGGCCTCTAAGGTCATGAAGGAATTGCTTGCAAATTGCAAGAATCTGACCTTCGCCGACACCTCCGTGAAAATTCTGTCGGCCCTGAACGAGGAAAGCCTGGGGCAGATCGACACCCTGTCGGAAGAGCTGTGCCGGGAGTACTTGGCCCAACAGGATTCCACCGCCAATAAAAACGACCTGACCGCCCTGTTTAATCTGGGCTACGGTCTCTACGTGGTCACCTCCCACGACGGGAAGAAGGACAACGGTCTGATCGTGAATACCGTGACCCAGGTGACCAATTCTCCCAACCGCATCGCCGTGACTATCAACAAGGGAAATTACTCCCACCACGTCATTCGCCAGACGGGAAAAATGAACGTTAACTGCCTGACGGTAGATGCCCCCTTCCGGGTCTTTGAGACCTTTGGGTTCCAAAGTGGACGGAATACGGATAAATTTGCCGATTGTGAACCCCTTCGCTCCGATAACGGCCTGGTCTTCCTGCCCCGGTATATTAACTCCTTCCTCTCCCTGAAGGTGGAGCAGTATCTGGACCTGGATACCCATGGAATGTTCATCTGCTCCGTCTGCGAGGCAAGAGTTCTCTCTGACCGGGAATCCATGACCTACGCGTATTACCACGAAAACGTAAAGCCCAAGCCCCAAACCGACGGCAAGAAGGGATTCGTCTGCAAAATCTGCGGATACATCTATGAGGGAGACGCCCTGCCGGAGGATTTCATCTGCCCCCTGTGCAAGCACGGAGTTGCAGATTTTGAAGAAATCAAAGAATAATATTCATGTGAGGTGTTTATGATAATGAATGAGACTGTCCACGCCCTTCTCAATCAGCAGATCAATAAGGAATTGTATTCTGCTTATCTGTATCTGGATTTTTCCAATTACTTTAAATCCGTCGGATTGGACGGATTTGCCAACTGGTATTGGATCCAGGCCCAGGAAGAACGGGATCACGCCATGCTGTTCTACACCTATCTGCAGAACGAAAATGTTCCCGTCACCCTGGAGGCCATTGACAAGCCCGACAAAAAATTCGACAGCCATATGTCGGTCCTGGAGGCGGGCCTGGAACACGAGCGGTACGTTACGTCCCTGATCCACGAGATTTACGGGGCGGCCTACGACGTCCGGGATTTCCGTACCATGCAGTTCTTGGATTGGTTTGTCAAGGAACAGGGCGAAGAAGAAACCCGGGCCAACGATCTGATCTCCAAGATGGAACTGTTCGGCTCCGATCCCAAGAGCTTGTATATGCTCAACCAGGAATTGGCGGCACGGGTCTATGCGGCACCTTCTTTGGTGTTGTAATATATGTTAGGAGGTTTTTCTATGAAAAAATATGTATGCGACATCTGCGGCTGGGTTTACGACGAGGCTGCGGGGGACCCGGACAACGGCATCGCTCCCGGCACCAAATTTGAAGATCTGGCCGAGGATTTCGTTTGCCCCCTCTGCGGCGTGGGCAAAGAGGACTTCAGCGAAGAAGCATAAAAAAATAGGGGACGGCTTTTGTCTCTCCTCCCTCCTTTCGAAGAAGCCCTGTCCTTTATGGGCAGGGCTTCTTTTTGGCGAAAATTCCCCATAACCTGCATACTCACGCCTAAGAAAACGGCTATCCAAGGCAAAGCGGAGACAAAATAGTTGAGCCAGATTTCCATTTCACCTCGGTTCTCCCTAAAAAATTCCTTTCAGCCCCCCAAAAAAGACAAGAAAATGGATGGCCACGCCGCCGCAAGACGCTTGTGAAAGAGGGATTTTCAAAGATTCGAGAAATTGCAGGACGGTTGTGGGCCATAAGGATTTCGGAATGGAGATCGAGATCAATGGTTCTGGAATGGAGGAAACTCTTCGCCATATCATAGTTCGCCGTGCCGTAAATCGTAAGTGTTTTTTTGAAAAATAACACAGTTTCTTAAGAAGCCTCCCGGATGGACCGGGAGGCTTTTTTCTGTTTGTTGCAGGGAATTACGATTCCCGTTCCTTTTTCCGACGGTTCCAAAGCAAGTAACCCACGGGGATCAGGCTTGCCATCAGAATTGTCAGGGGGGTGATTCTCTTGGAGTCGGAGGTGTGAGGATTGTTGGGAATCGGATCGGGTTGGGGATCCGGGTTGGGAGTGGGTTCGGGGAGATTGCCGGTGTGAACATTTACAAAGGAAGCTTGGATCACATTATCGGAATCTGCCTGACCGTTCACAAGAACGGAGGCAATGACTTTATTGTTTTCGTCCAAGCCTACGGTGACGGTCAGGGTGTAAACGGTGTCGTCATACTGAACGTTTTCTGCATCGCCTGCAACTTCGCTCAAGGTGTAGGTGTAGGTGTGTCCCAGATCGTCTTCGGAGTAGTTCAGTTCAAAGGAAATCTTGCCGTTGACGTCGGTTTTCCTCTTCAGTTCGGCAAAATCGGTGTTGTTGTCGGCACCTGCCAGAACAAAGTCGAAGTTTTCGGGGCCGATAGAGGCGGTTCCCTGATTGTCTACCGTTTTATCTACGTTGATGGTGACGGAAGCCTTGGTGTGATCGGGATTGTACACGTTGACAACTCCTACCTTCACGTCTCCGTTGCCGTTGGTCTCCGTGACGTTTGCCGAGGCGGAGACGGTGCCGTCCAGATTATCTTTGACGGTGACGGTGACTGCCACGTCGTCGGCATAGGTCATGCCGGGAAGGGTTCCCTTGGTTTCTTTGATGACGTAGGTGTAGACTTTATCGTTGTTCCAGCTAACGTTGGTTGCATCGTAGGCCAGCAGGAAGCGAACACGTCCGTTTTCATC
>JAZTWH010000054.1:0-8760 GCA_045635765.1 Eubacteriales bacterium
TTGAATTTGACGCCGTAGGCAACGAACAGCTTGACCGGAACAGGACTTTTTGCGTATTCGCTCGGATTAATGCCAAACTCTTTACGGAAGGCCCGGGTATAACCGTCCACGCTGGCAAATCCAAGATCAAAAGCCACATCAACGATCTTGGTATGTGACCTTTTCAAACGCAGAGCGGACTTTGCCAGTCGCATCCGACGGATATACTCTGCCGGAGCGAAACCGGTATGCTTCCGAAACAGTCGATGGGAATACCATGGGGAAAAGTTACAGATGTCTGCCAAAGTAGCCAGTGTAATCTCCTCTGTCAGATGCGCTTCAATGTAGTCCTGCATTTTCTGAACCGCAAGAATCTGTTCTGTCATGTTCGTCACCTCCTTGTCATCACTTATATTTTACAGGAATCAAGAAAAAATCTCTCGACCGTTTTTGCCATTGTGTTATGTTACTGTATACCATGAAAATGTGAATAGCTACAGGCATTTTTGCAAAAAGAAAAAGGTCGATAGTTTCAGATACTCTCGTATCAAAACTATCAACCTTATTTGGTCCGAGCGGCGGGAGTCGAACCCACGGCCTCTTGAACCCCATTCAAGCGCGCTACCAAACTGCGCTACGCCCGGATGTCTCTTTTTGAGACCTAAGTATTATAGCACACTTTTTTATATTTTGCAAGAGGAAAAGCGAACATTTTACAATTATTTCGCAATTAACTTGACAGAACCGAACAAACTGTGGTATACTTTATTATAAGAATACATTTTCCTCAAAAATGGGAGGATTTTATATGGAAGAAGTGAAAACCTGTCTGCTGTTGGGGGTCTCCGACCGGGAGGACGGAGAGGCCTCCATGGCGGAATTGGAGCAGTTGGCAGAGACGGCCGGGCTGGAGGTCAAGGGGGTCTTGCTGCAACAACGAACCAAGCCGGACAACGCCACCTACATCGGCGGAGGAAAGACCGAAGAGATGCGGGAATTCATTGAACACCACGCCATCGACCTGGTCATCGCCAACGGGGAGCTGACGGCCAGTCAAATCCGAAATTTGGAAAACCGTCTGGACGTGGCCGTCATTGACCGAACCATGCTGATTTTAGATATTTTTGCCCAGCGAGCCCGTTCCTCGGAGGGGCGGCTGCAGGTGGAGCTTGCCCAACTGCAATACCGTCTCCCCCGCCTTGCCGGATTGGGAGAGAGTCTTTCCCGGTTGGGGGGCGGAATCGGCACTCGGGGACCGGGGGAAACGAAACTGGAAACCGATCGGCGTCACATCCGCCGACGGATCAAAGCCCTGGAACACGCCTTGAAGAACGTAGAGCAACGCCGTCAGATTACCCGTCAGGGCCGGCTCCGGGGTGGGAAGGGGACCGCCGCTCTGGTAGGCTATACCAACTCCGGGAAATCCACCCTTCTGAACCGTCTGTGCGGCAGTGAGGTTTATGCAAAGGACCAGCTTTTTGCCACCCTCGACCCCACCGTCCGAAGAATGGAAGGACCCAAGGGACAGGAGATTCTTCTTTCCGACACCGTGGGATTTCTAAGAGACCTTCCCCACACCCTCATCGATGCATTTCGCTCCACCCTGGAAGAATCTCTTTCGGCAGACGTCCTTCTTTTGGTGGTGGACGGGGCGGATCCCCAGGCAGGGGCCCGTCTGCAAGTGGTTCGGGACCTGTTGCATACCATGGAAGCGGACCAAAAGCCCATATTTTTAATTATCAATAAAATCGACCAATCTCCAAAGGGGGACTTTGCCCAATTCTACACCTTGGGGTCCAAGGAAAAAATGCGGGTCTTCCCCCTATCCGCAAAAACGGGGGAAGGATGCGAGGAGCTAAAGCGGTCACTGCTTCGGCACTTTGCCGGAGAATCCGAAAAAACCGTCCTTGTGCCCTACGGAAAGGGCGAAATGCTGGCGGCCCTCTACCGGGACAAGGTCATATTAAGCAGAGCAGAAACCGAAGAGGGAATCCGAATCACCTACGCCGCAAAAGAAGAATAAAAGCAAACTCCCCAAAGAGTCTTTCTTTGGGGAGCTTCGTATTATTGAGCCTGTTGGCTCCGGCAGGTATTGCAAAGAATACGGACCGTCAGATCGTAGGATTCTACGGGCATTCCCACCGATTGCTCCAGTACTTCCGTCAGATCGGGAACCGGAATATCGTAGACCTCACCGCAAGAAGAACAAAGGCAATGGTGATGGGGAAACACGGTCTTGTCAAAATGATCGGGCTGGCCGGGCATTTCGATCCGCAAAATCTCCCCCGCGTCACTCATCAATCCCAGATTGCGGTAAACCGTACCCATGGCGATGGTGGGAAGGATCTGCTTTGCTTCCAAATAAATCTGCTCTGCCGTCATGTGACGCATGGAATTTTGGATAACGTCAAAAATGATCCTACGTTGCTGTGTCATAGACGACTCCTTTCGGGAAATTAAAGATTAAGAACAATTCCTATTATCTATATTATAGCATAAATATTTGGCTTTGTCAAGGGGCAGATCAAAATTTCAAAATTCGCTGGATTTCCTCGGAGGAAAGATGGGGGAACGGAATGGGGCTGGGGGGTGGTTCGGGGTAATCCCCCAAACGACGCTCGAAAATGGCAACGTCACACCATTGTCCGTGCTTGAAACCGCACTTTTTTTGCAATCCCGCAAGGCGGAATCCAAAACGGCCGTGAAGCTTTTCGCTTTCGGGATTGGGCCAGGAAACGATGGCACAGACGTTTTGGTATCCCTGTATCCGCAGAAGATCCAGCAATGCGGCATAAAGGTGAGACCCGATGCCGTTTCCGTGACACCCCTCCCAAACGTACACCGAAAGCTCCGGCGTCCAGGCAAATCCCGCCCGGGGACGGTAGGGAGAAGCATAGGCATAACCGAGAATTCGGCCCTCGGCCTCGGCCACCAAAAAGGGAAATTGAAGCAAAATTCCCTCCATCCGCCGACGGAACTCCTCGGGGGTGGGAACCGTGGTTTCAAATGTCACCGTCGTCGATTCGACATACGGACGGTAAATATCAAGAATCGCATCCCCATCCTCAAGAGTTGCGATGCGGTAAGTAATCAATCCGGACATAGGGCACCTCTCTTTCTTCCTTCATTATAATATAAAAAGATAAGATTGTCAAGAATATTGACAAAAAGACAGAAAAGATGTATAATAAAGACGGAATGTAACGTTTTGACCCAATGACGTATCCTATGAAAGAATCGAGGTGGAACTGTGGATCGGTTTCGTGAAATCTACCAGGCCAACGTAAACGAAGTCTACAGTTTTCTGCTCTCCCTCTGCCGGGATGAGCATCTGGCAGAAGAACTGACCCAGGAAACCTTTGTCCGTGCCATGGATCACATCGACCGCTTCCGGGGGGATTGCAAAATGTCCGTCTGGCTTTGTCAGATCGGAAAGCATTTGTTCTACCGGCAATATCGCCGGACCCGGAATACCGTGGAGCTGGAGACGGCTCAGATCGACCGCATTGTGCAGGAAGAATCTCCCGAACGGGATATTCTTTTAAAAGAGGAAGCCGAAGAGATCCTCCGCCACCTGCACACCCTGGACGACCCCTATAAGGAAGTATTTATGCTCCATATTTTTGGGGAGGTCCCCCTGAAGGAGATCAGCCTTTTGTTCGGCAAATCCGACAGCTGGGCCCGGGTCACCTACTATCGGGCAAAGGCCGCCATCATCAATAAGCTAAAAGGAGAATCGTCATGAACTGCGAAATCATCAAGGATCTTCTGCCCCTTTACATCGACAAGGTGTGCAGTAAAGATACGGAACGGGAAGTAGAATCCCATCTGAGCAGCTGTGAATCCTGCCGGGCCGTTTACAAGGATATGATCCGGACCGTCGTTCATGAAGAATCCAAGCCGGAGATTCCGGAAAAGGCCATTTATTTGAGAATTCGGCAGAAAATAGGAAATATGCTGATCTTCTCCGTCCTTTTTATTGCCGTCATGGGCTTGGCCTTCGGGATGATCGGAGAGATCGGGGAGCACGGCTGGCCCCAAGGGATGTTTGCCATCGCCTTTTTCGTCCCCTCCACGGCCTTCCTCATATCTATGATGAATATTTTCTTTTTGGGCGAATACCCCTCAAAGCCCTGGTTTTGCTGGGTCTCCGGGATCCTGACGGCAGTCCTGTGCCTCGCAGGAGATCTCATCGCCCTTCTCCACTATCAGTTCCCGCCCAATTGGCAGATCCTTATCCCCTACTGCCTCGCCATCGCCGCGGTCTTCGGAGGACTTTCCTTCGTGGTCTCGAAATTCTATTCCCGGTTCTGCAACCGATAAGCAATCATAACCGCCGGGGAACCAATAATTATGATTATCAAAAAGCCACGCGATCATTGCGTGGCTTTCTAAAAACTCCTACGGAACACCGTAGGAGTTTTTTACGAAGAATGTCCCTATCCCCGGAGATGGACGGGATGACCTCCCCTTTTCCCTTAGAACAGAGACCGAAACACAGATTTTTATTATTACGATTCCATAAACACCCAAAAAAGCCAATGGATTCCACGGGCAAAAAAATTAGGAAACCTTATTGACAAAAAGTGTCGAAAATGGTATAATGATGTTATATTTTTAGAGAGGATTGTTATCATGATTTATGCCATTATCCTGTTTGCCGTCACATACGTTTTGATGCTTGTGTTCAGCAAATACCGTCCATACATCGCACTGACCTCGGCCCTGATCTTTATTCTTTCGGGGATGCTTCCCTTGGAAAATATCTTCGGAGCCGTGGACTTCAACGTGCTTTTGATGATTGCAGGGACCATGGGATTGGTTCAGCTGTTTATCGACAGTAAAATGCCGGAACTTTTGGCCGACCTGATCATGGAAAAGGTTCCGAATATTCAAATGGCCGCCGTTTGCCTGGCACTGTTCGCCGGCATCATTTCTGCCTTCGTAGACAACGTGGCGACGGTTTTGATGATTGCTCCCGTGGCCTTGGAGGTCTGCCGCAAACTGAATACAAACCCCATTCCCGTCATTATCGGCATTGCCGTTTCCTCAAACCTGCAGGGGGCCGCCACTTTGGTGGGGGATACCACGGCGATCATGCTGGGTTCCTATGCCGATATGAGTTTTCTGGATTTCTTCGTCTACCGCGGGAAACCCGGAATATTCTTTGCCGTAGAATTGGGAGCCATTCTTTCCGCACTTATTTTGGCCTGGCTCTTCCGAAAGGAAAAAGCCCTGATTCCCCGCAACGGACAACGGACGAAGGTCACGGATTACGTACCGACCGTTCTTTTGGTGGGAGTCGTGGTTCTTTTGATCGTGGCTTCCTTTATCCCCAACAAGCCCGCCGTCACTAACGGACTGATCTGCGTTGGAATGATGGTAATCGGGCTGGTCTACAACTGGGCGAAAAATAAGGACTTCAAGGCGGTGACTCATCCCCTCAAGGCCATTGACTTTGAAACAATCGGTCTGTTGCTGGGCCTGTTTTTGATGATCGGCGGCATCTCCCACATGGGTGTCATCCAAGGTGCCGCAGACCTTTTGGCAAAATTAGGGGGCGGAAACGTCTTCGTTTTGTACACGGTCATCGTGTGGGCCTCGGTGGTCATCTCGGCGTTTATTGATAACATTCCTTACGTTGCCACCATGCTTCCCGTGGTTACGGCTCTTGCCTCCGGCTTGGGCATTGACCCGACGGTACTGTATTTTGGACTTCTCTCGGGAGCCACCCTGGGCGGGAACTGCACCCCCATCGGAGCATCTGCCAACATTACCGGGATCGGAATTTTGCGAAAGGAAGGCTACACCGTCAAAAACGGCGATTTCTTCCGCATCGGGATTCCCTTCACCCTGGCGGCCATCCTTCCCGCCTACGTCTATCTTTGGTTGATATTCGGCCCCAAATAAGGAGGCCATCGAAGACAACTCCGTCTCGCACCGCCGCAAGATTTTGTTCTGCCCTTGCCTAATTTAATATCGTGAAAGAAAAGGCTCACTGCAAGTTCCTTCCCGGAGAAGGGCTTCCAATGAGCCTTTTTATGTATTCAAAATCGACCGCTATGATTCTCCGCCGGCGGATTTGATCTTCTTCATCCACTTTCCGCTTTTCAGACGGAAGAAGCACCAAATACATTTGATCACCTGATCAATTTTCAGCAGGGTATAAATCCAAAAGGAAGGCCAACCGAAAACCAGCCCCGCCAATGCTCCCAGGGGAATGGATGCAACCCAAAGAAAAAGAATATCCCCCATCATCAAAAACTTCGTATCTCCCCCGGCCCGCAAAACGCCCTTTGTAAGCATATTCCCCACCGTCTGAAAGACCATAATTATGGAAATTGCATACATCAATTCCCGGGCGATTTCTTTTGCCTGGAAAGAAACGTCATAGAAGTGAATAATCGGATCCTTCACCCCGAGGATCAGCAATCCTGCCAACAATCCCATGACGGTACCGATGATCAAAAAGGTAAATCCCTGTCGGTACGCCTTTTTGTAATTCCCCTCCCCCATGGTATGGCCGGTGATAATTCCGCTGGCATTGGAGATCCCTTGGGTAAGAACGGAGCTCAACTGCTGCACGACCATCGTCACGGAATTGGCGGCAACAAAGGCTTCGCCGATATGCCCCATGACCATGGCGACCGCATTGTTTCCCAACGCCAAAAGACCGTCGGAAATCAGAACGGGAATACTGACCCGAACGTATTCCTTCAGCATATCCCGGCATTTCATAAACAAATCCTTCAGCCGGTATCGGATTCGTTTATCCACAAAGAAAAAGTACCCGCAGATAAAACAAAGCTCAAAGACCCGGGCAATGAGGGTTCCCAGGGCTGCCCCCTCGATCTCCATCCGGGGAGCACCCAATTCCCCAAAAATAAATACCCAGTTAAAGAATACGTTGACAAAAAATGCAATCACGGAACAGATCAGAGGAATTTTAACCAATCCCACGGTCCGAAGCACAATGGTACAAACCAACGAAAGACCGGTGCAAAGATACACGGGGATCATCCATTTCAGATATTGAATTCCGTACGCTATAATTTGCTCATCCTCCGTGTAGATCCGCATGATCCACCCCGGAACAAGGATGGTAGCCACCGTAAACACGGCACTGAAAACAAAGGCAAACCGAAGCATGATCGTCACGGATTTTTTCAAGGACGAGAGATCCCCCATCCCCCAAAATCGGGAGGTCAGCACCGACGCTCCCATTCCGATCCCCATGCAAAAGATCATAAACAGATTAATAAACTGCCCCGCCAAAGAGGATGCGGAAAGCTGTGCATCCCCCATAGAACTGAGCATGACCGTATCCATCAGATTGATGCCCACCGTAATCATCGACTGCAATGAAATGGGAATCGCAATCTTCAGCATCTGCCGATAGAGCTCTTTGTCCCCCAGGCAATCCCGAAAACGTAATTTTTCACTCAAAACAAGTACCTCTTCTGTTGTATTTTTCCCCATTATACCACAAATTTCTTCCCATTGCAAGACAAAATTGAAAAAACAGAGGAAGGTTGTAAGACACCTTCCTCCGAATTGAGTTTTACAAAAAGCTCACAGCTTGGAATAGCCGTAACTGTTGACCAACGCATCGATCTTATGACCGGCTTTACAGATGGGACAGTCGTGGGTAGGATAGCTCTCGTACCCTTCCAAATCCTTATGGTCGAATACCGACCGCACCGGATAGCCGTCACACTCCGAAAGCATGGCAAAAATAGACGAAACTCCGGCAACGCGGCCGCCGTAATACTTGATGGCCTCAATGGCCGCCCGGGCGGAATATCCGGTGGTCACAGAGGCACAAAAAATCAGCACGTTCTTTCCCTTAATCATGGGAACGATGTTTTCCCGGAACAAAAGCTGGCTCCCCGTGGTATATTCCGGCGTCACCACGTAGATGGTCTGATGAGCATTCAGGTTCGTAAAATCACCCTCTGTAAGCTCATTTGCAAGACAGGCCCCGATTACCTCCGTCCCGTCCAAGCAAAGAATCGTATCCACAATGGTACTGTGATTGTAAAAAGAAACGATCTCCTTTGCCACGGCCTTTGCCTCGGAGAGACGGGTTTTTTGGGTCGTTACGTCAATATAATAATTGATATGACTGTGATTGGTAGCAAAATGTCCCTTGGATACCCGAAGGAACAAGTTGCGGTTTTTAGTTCGAATCTTAAAGGAATTTTCCGTTGGCATCTGTGCTTACCCCTTTTTTTTCATTATACCACATCATTTTCCCCCTGTCAAGTTCATTCCGTAGGGATTTTTCTACAATTTCAATTCCCATAATTCATAAAAAGGCCCCTTTCCAAGGGAAAAGCTAAAGATTGCAGTTCCGCTTCGTGGCTACATACCAACAATAAAAGCTTCGTGTGGTTGCCCTCCGTCCGTATAATAACAATCGATTCTTCCATCGTTTTCCCCTGAAGCTAAGTATATGACTTTGCCTTTACGGGACCAAAGAGCTCCCTGGACTGGCCGGCTCGGGAAACACCAAAAAAATCCGTACACATTCGTGTTCGGATTTTTTTGGTGCACCTTCAGGGACTCGAACCCGGGACCCACTGATTAAGAGTCAGTTGCTCTACCAACTGAGCTAAAGGTGCATATTAGATTGTGGGGAAGAGAATGTCGGCATCGCCCTATTTTCCCGGGCCGTCTCCAGCCAAGTATTTTCAGCACCTAAGAGCTTAACTACCGTGTTCGGAATGGGAACGGGTGGAACCTCTTCGTCATAGACACCGACTATTCTCTTCTCAGAAG
>JAZTWH010000055.1:0-18135 GCA_045635765.1 Eubacteriales bacterium
AACGAAGGCACAAGAGTTACACTGAATGCAGTTTTCGGGGATCCATTCGGGAACGTCCACTGCAACGCCACGCTTTTCATAAGCGGCAGAGCCCTGGGGGAAGGTACCGTCTACGTGCTTCTCAAAGACAGAAACGGGCAACGCATCACCGTTCATCTTATTGACGGGGATAACGATGTCGTTAACAAAGTCCACCAGATCCTTCCGGGGGCCTTTGGCCAGATCGGAGGAAGCGGAAACTTCGATGGTCTTCCAGGCGTCGGGAACGTTGATCTCAACGATAGCGTCCACGCCGGCGTCGATGGCCTTGTAGTTCATTTCAACGATGGCTTCGCCCTTCTTCAGGTAGGACTTCTTCGCCATGTACTTCATGTAATCTACGGCCTCGGAGATGGGCAGGATCTTAGCCAGAGCGAAGAAGGCAGACTGGAGAATGGTGTTGGTGCGTTTGCCCATACCGATCTCGCGGGCCTTGTCGATGGCGTTAACGGTGTAGAACTTAATGTTGTTTTCGGCAATATAGCGTTTTGCTTCGGCAGGCAGGTGCTTGTCCAGTTCGGCAGCATCCCACTGGCAGTTCAAAAGGAACGTACCGCCGGGTTTGACGTCATTGACGATCTTATAACCCTTTAGCATATAGGAGGGGTTGTGGCAGGCTACGAAGTCGGCCTTGGTAATATAATAAGGAGATTTGATCTTCTTATCGCCAAATCTCAGGTGAGAAATGGTGACACCGCCGGTCTTCTTGGAGTCGTATTGGAAGTAAGCCTGAATAAACTTGTCGGTGTGGTCACCGATAATCTTGATGGAGTTCTTGTTGGCACCGACGGTACCGTCGCCGCCCAGACCCCAGAACTTGCAGGAGATGGTGCCTTCCGCAGCAGTGTCGGGGCAGTCCTTCTCTTCCAAAGACAGGTTGGTCACATCGTCGATAATACCGATGGTGAAGTTAGCCTTGGGAGCGTCCTTGGCCAGGTTTTCGTAAACGGCAAAGATGCTGGAGGGAGGCGTGTCCTTGGAGCCCAGACCGTAACGGCCGCCGTATACGGGAATATTACGGCCTTCGGAAACGAGGGCGGTAACGACGTCCAGATACAGAGGTTCCCCCAGGGAGCCGGGTTCCTTGGTGCGGTCCAGAACGGCAATCTTCTTTACGGAATCGGGAATGGCTTCGGACAGCTTGGAGGCAACGAAGGGTCTGTACAGACGAACCTTGACCAGACCGACCTTCTCGCCGTGAGCGTTCATATAATCGATGACTTCTTCGGTCACGTCGCAGATGGAGCCCATAGCAACGATGACACGGTCGGCATCGGGAGCACCGTAGTAGTTGAACAGCTTGTAGTCGGTACCGATTTCGGCGTTGACCTTGTCCATATATTCTTCTACGATTGCGGGCAGAGCGTCATAATATTTGTTGCAGGCTTCTCTGTGCTGGAAGAAGATGTCGCCGTTTTCGGCAGAACCGCGAAGAACGGGATGCTCGGGATTCAATGCACGGGCACGGAATTCTGCAATGGCTTCTTTATCAACCATCTTGTCCAGAGTTTCGTAATCCCAGACCTCGATCTTCTGAATTTCGTGAGAAGTACGGAATCCGTCGAAGAAGTTCAGGAAGGGAACGCGACCCTTGATGGTGGCCAGGTGTGCAACGGCACCCAGGTCCATAACTTCCTGAGCGTTGCTTTCCGCCATCATCGCATAGCCGGTCTGACGGCAGGCGTAAACGTCGGAGTGATCCCCGAAAATGTTCAGGGCGTGGGACGCAACGCAACGGGCAGAAACGTGGATTACGTTGGGAAGCAATTCACCGGCGATCTTGTACATATTGGGGATCATCAAAAGAAGACCCTGAGATGCGGTGAAGGTGGTGGTCAGAGCCCCGGCGGCCAGAGAACCGTGAACGGTACCGGCAGCACCCGCTTCGGACTGCATTTCCATGACCTTAACTTGGTCACCGAAAATGTTCTTCAGGCCGGTAGCAGACCAGGAGTCGGTCAACTCTGCCATAACGGAAGAGGGAGTGATGGGGTAGATGGCTGCCACTTCGGTGAACGCATAGGATACGTGCGCCGCCGCGGTATTACCATCCATGGACTGTTTCATTCTTGCCATGTTGAGAATTACCTCCTGTTATAGTAAAAATTATAAACGTAAGATACACCAACATATTATAACACGGATTTTGTCCAATGTAAAGGTCGGTCACATAACTTTTATAAACTGTTCATTCTTTTGTAAATTACTGGGGGCACCCGGAGGTATATCCATGCAATAATCTACGCAACGATTTAATGCAATTCGTTTTTTCTTTTTTGTGCCCACCACCACCACCACGTAACGTTTTGTTGGCCCGTGGAAAAAATTTCATGTAAGGGGGTAAGAAAAAATTAGAACTTTTCTAATAAATAACAACCTGCAAAATTAAAAAAGACAACAAAAACAAAAAAGAAGAAAAACTTCCAAAAATTGCACTCAATATTTTTTGTTTTGGGTGTCAAACTATTCGTGCAGTCAAATCGACTGTAAAAAATCGTGAAAAACGCAAAGGCGTTTTACAACAAGGAGTGGAAAAACAGTTATGGCTAGAAATAAGCACGTCGTTCCCGCAGCGAAGGAAGCTATGGAAAAGTTCAAGATGGAAACTGCTAACGAAGTCGGCGTAAACCTGAAGCAGGGTTACAACGGTGACTTGACCTCCAAGCAGGCCGGTTCCATCGGCGGCCAGATGGTCAAAAAGATGATCGAGAACTACGAAAACAACATGAAATAACTCTGTTGATCTTGTAGTGTAGAGGAAAGCGGCGGCCTTCCGGGGTTTATCGGAAGACTGCCGTTTTTTATTATTTGTTGTTTTTCAATTTATAAAGCGGAAGCAGAAGCTGCGGTTGAAAAACCGGTTGTTTGGTTTTTTTGGGGTGCAGATATGTGGAGTTTTTGAGGGGCAACCCTTGCAGGGAAAAAATGATTCCTTTCGATATTTATGTATGTTAAATGAATGGATTTTGCAAATTTTTTGCCGTTGAATTTTTGTCTGTGGGGGCATCCGTTTTTTGGCTTGCCAGTGCTACGGTGAGGGGGCGCAAAAAGAGTTCTCAAAACAGATAAGCAATTTTCTTTTGAAGATATGTTTTTTTGTTGCATTAGGATGCGAGGTGATGGAAGTTCGAATCGGCGTCGATTCTGGGGAACGGTCTCCCATGAGATAGACCTTATTCGGAGCGTTTCGCTATGGTCGGTTCCAGGTTCTTCGTTGGTGGAGGATATTGTCTGGGACGGAAAGTTCCGAAATTTGGCAATAAGATTGTTGTTTCGTGGGGAAAGGGCTCTCCTTTGTTAAAAAAAAGTCGCAAAAACGCATTGACTTTTCTGTAATTGTAGTATATAATAAAAACGTATTTATGTTAAGAGGCTTTGGGGATATTTTGAATTTTTGACAAGCACGGAGGAACCTCTATGAAGCTGGGATGTATGGTGTACATGGACGGCCGGTTGAAGGACTGCACGGTTGCCGATCAGTTTGTCCGGCTGAAGGAAATGGGGATTCCCACTTGTCAGTTGGTTTGTTGGAAGACCGAACTGTTTACCAACGAAAAGGCCGAAGAGATCCGAAGTCTTTGTCGGGAATACGGGGTCGAGATTTCCGCCCTTTGGTGCGGATGGGCCGGACCTCGGACCTGGAATTTTTATGAAGGACAGACAACCCTTGGCCTGGTGCCGGCGGCCTATCGTTGTGACCGCATGAAGGAACTGGTGAGGGGGGCGGAATTCGCCCAAAAGATCGGAGTAACCGACGTGATTACCCATTGCGGGTATCTCCCGGAAAATCCCTGCTCTCCCGAATTTTCCGAAGTTGTGACCTGCCTGAAATGGCTGTGCAAGCAGTTTGAGGGATATGGTTGCAATTTTTTGTTTGAGACGGGACAGGAGACCCCCGTTACCCTTCTTCGTACCATTGAGGAAGTGGGGATGGAGAACGTGGGGATCAATCTGGATCCGGCCAATTTGATCATGTATGGCAAAGGCAACCCGGTGGACGCTTTGGATGTTTTTGGAAAATACGTGCGTAACGTCCACGGAAAGGACGGACGGTATCCCACCGACGGACGCAATCTGGGCAAGGAAGTGCCTTTAGGGGAAGGGAAGGTCCAATACCCCGCCTTTATCAAAAAATTGGCGGAAGTAGGATATGCCGGTCCCATCACCATTGAACGGGAGCTGTCCGGGAAGCAACAGCAGGAGGATATTAGAAAGGCCTGCCGGTTGCTGTTGGATCTGTTTGCGGAAAACAACGTGGGATAAGGACACGGAGAATTTTTTTGGAAACAGACGAGGGACGTTCCGCCGCTCTCAAATCAAAGTAGTTTGTATTTCGTCTCAGACGATTATTTTACGGAAGAATCTAACGGAATGAGGTATTTCTTATGAAACAGTTAAAAAAAATGATCTCTCCCTCTCTTATGTGTGCAGATTTTTTGAACCTGGGGGAGGAATTGAACGCCCTGGAAACGCATGGAATCGAATATCTTCACATTGACCTAATGGACGGCGTTTTCGTTCAGAACTATACCCTGGGCACCGACTTTGTGAAAAAAGTCAAGGAGGCCTGCAAGATTCCCCTGGATCTGCATTTGATGATCGAAGAGCCGGAACGGAAGCTTCCTTGGTTCACCTTTGGGGAAGGGGACTACGTTTCCATTCACTACGAGGCCTGTAAGCACGTTCAGGCAGCCCTGGCCGCCATCCGGGCCAGAGGAGCGAAGCCCATGCTGGCCATCAATCCCGGAACGCCCCTTTCGGTGCTGGACGAGGTTCTGCCAGACGTGGACGGAATCCTTGTAATGACGGTGAACCCCGGCTTTGCGGGACAGAAGCTCATCCCCCAGACCTTGGATAAGATCCGTCGTCTCCGGGCGGAGCTGGACGAAAAGGGATACCACTCCGTGGACATCGAATGTGACGGAAACGTCAGCTTTGAGAATGCCCGGAAGATGAGTGATGCCGGGGCCAATATCTTTGTGGCCGGGACCTCCAGCATTTATGCAAAGGGCCAGTCCTTTGAGGAAAACATCAAGGCACTGCGGGTAGCCATTCACTGAGGGATGATCCATGAATAACGTTCAAAAACTGATGCGGAAGCTTCGCAAGCGGTCGTCGGAAAAATCCACCTCCGCAGGTCGTCGGGGGAAAGGCTTGCGGCATAGCAAACGCAGAGGGTTGACGAAAAAAGCAAAAATTTGGATCGCCGTGGGTGGCACTCTGGGAGTATTTCTTCTTGCGGGGATTGTAATGGGCGTGGTCTGGTTTAAGAGCCAGTTCAGCTACGAATATACCCCCATTACCAAGGACCCGGAGCAGTTGGGGATCGTGGAGCCTCCCAAGGGGGCCGAAGAAATCACCAACATTGCTCTGTTCGGCATTGACTCCCGCAAGGACAATTACCGGGGCCTTTCCGACACCATGATGATCATTTCCATCAATCCCAAAACGGGCTCCATCAAGTTGGTCTCCATCATGCGGGACAGCTTGGTTAAGGTGGACGGGCACGGATACCAAAAGATCAACGCCGCGTACAGCCTGGGCGGGCCGGAGCTGGCCATCAAGACCTTGAATCAGACCTATCGGCTGAACATTAAAGATTATGCCACCGTGGACTTTGTGGGCATGGCGGAAATCGTGGATGCCGTGGGCGGCGTGGAAGTGGAACTGGCCAAGCACGAGGTTTATCACGTCAACACCTGCATTACCGAGCTTGCCGCCACCCGGGGACTCCCCGAGGATTTTGTTACCAAGGCCGGGGTGCAGACCCTGAACGGCGTTCAAGCCGTGGGTTTTTCCCGGGTACGCAACGTGCCTACCATTAATGGAACCAGGGATGATTTCGGCCGTACGGAACGCCAGCGGTTGGTCATGAGTCAGCTGTTCCAAAAGGCGTTGGATTTGCCTATTACTCAGTATCCTTCGCTGATTAAGGCAATGCTTCCCTATATTCAGACCTCCATGGGGTACGACGATATTTTCCAGTTGGCCAAGATTCTGAAGGCGGACAGCGTTTCCTTGCAGCAGAACCGTATTCCTATGGATAACGCCGTCATCAGCAGCGGTTTCAGCGTCCCCTATATCGGCTCTTGCGTATATTACGATCTGGAGTTTGCCGGAGATTTGCTGAACGCATTCTTCTTTGACGATATTCCCTTTGAGGATTACGTGGCCGAACACGGAGTGCGGAAAAACCCTTGGTACGGCTCTTCCGGTGGGGCGTCCAAGCCTTCCACGAACACCCAGACCGGCTCCTCCGGGGGAACGACGGGCGTGACCACCGACACGGGCTCTCAAACGGACGGAGATACGGATTCGGCCACCTCTTCCGGGCCTTCCGTTTCCACTTCCCTGCCCATTTTGCCTTCAACCGGCTCGACCGGTTCGACCGGCTCGTCTTCCGGCTCCGGCTCGGACACGACCGACGGCGGAACCTTGCCGGATACGGACCATTCCGGGACGGAGGATCGGACCGATACCGATACCGGGTCGACCAATACCTCTACGGATACCCATTCGTCCCAATCCTCCGGGTCTGCCTCGTCGGGTTTCTCCGGTTCTCAGACCACCGATTCGGGGGCTTCCGGTTCCGGATCCTCCCATTCTTCGGGTTCTTCCGATTCCGGAGCAGATCGTTCTTAAAGAACCAAAAAGCGTAGCAAATTGAGGGAATTTCCTTCGGTTTGCTACTTTTTTTACATTTTCCCTCTTGCATTATCTACCATAATATGTTATAATAACTTATTATGTGGAGAAATCAGAGGCTTTTTCTCCAGGACGGTGCCTCTGAGAGGAAGGACGTAGAAAGATGAACATTGCCATTATCGGATTCGGTGTGGTGGGCTCCGGTGCCTACGATACCGTAAAAGACGGGAAAACCCTTTTGCAGGTCAAGAAGGTTCTTGATCTGACGGTACGGCCCGGATTTGAAGATATTATGACGACCGATTACAACGAAATATTAAACGATCCTTCTATTGCCGTGGTGGCCGAGGCCATTGGCGGATTGCATCCTGCCCGGGAATTGGTTCTCGGTGCGTTGAAAGCAAAAAAACACGTGGTCACCGCCAACAAACTGCTGATGGCTACCTGCTACCGGGAACTGATGGAGACGGCGGCGGAGAACGGTGTGATCATTCGGTTTACTCCTTCCGCCGGAGGAGGAATCCCTTGGCTTTCCTCCCTTCGCCGTACGGCAAGAGCTGGAAAGATTCATCGTATCGAGGGCATTTTGAACGGAACCACGAACTTTATTTTGGATAAAATGGCCCACGAAAAGGCAGATTTTGCCGAGGTTTTGGCCGAAGCCCAGGCCCTTGGCTATGCGGAAAAGGACCCCTCCTCCGATATCGACGGATTGGACGTCCGCTATAAGGTTGCGTTGTCCTGCAACGTGGCTACGGGGCTGACCGCTTCTCCTGAGGAGATTCCCGCCTTTGGAATCCGTCATATCCGCAAATGCGATTTCCAATGGATGGAAACGCAAGGGAAAACCTGTAAACTACTGGGCAATTACCGTCTCAATGAGGACGGTTCCGTGGCGTTGTTCGTCCAGCCCGGCGTGGTCAATGCCGATTCTCTTTTTGCGTCGGTCCGTAAGAATTTCAATTTGGTCTCCTTGCACGGGGATCGGGTGGGCGAGCTGTCTTTTTACGGCCAGGGTGCCGGAAAGGACCCCACAGGCTTTGCCCTGGTCCAGGATATGCTGGATCTTGCGGAGCAAACCCCCGAAGCCAAGTACCAATATCGGAAGGCTGAAATCGACAATTCCAAGGCCATGTTCCGCTATTATATCCGCACGCCCGACGGGGATGTCACCGTAACCGAACCCCTATCCGTGGCTCAGATGACCTCCCGGGCCGCCACTCTTCCGGAGAAAACCTTTATCGCCGCGTTGTACGAATAAATGGTTTCCCCACAGAATACAACCCCTCCCCCTACGGAATCATTTCCCCACGGGAATGGGATCTAACTGCGTTGCCCACGGGATGGAACCCTAACTGCATTTCCCACGGGATGGGATACTAACTGCAATTTTGCACGGAATATATCTCCCACGGAACGCGCTCCTAAAAGCGTCCCCTCTGAATGGGTTTCGGGAATGGATTTTGCACGTCGTATAAGTAAGTGAATTCCGAATCTTTGTGAGAAGCGAGGAATAAATATATGTTAAAAGTCGTAAAATTCGGAGGGTCTTCTCTTTCGTCCTCCGAACAGTTTGCCCGGGTCAAGGCGATCGTTGAGGCGGATCCTGCCCGGAAGGTGGTGGTGGTCTCTGCTCCCGGAAAGCGGTTTGGGGGAGACACGAAGGTCACGGACCTTCTTTATATCTGCCACGCCCATATTAAATATCATGCACCCTTTGAAGACGTGTTCGAGGATATTGCCGGTCGCTATCGAGAGATTGCCGCCGGTTGCGGATTGAAGCAGGACCTGGAAGGGGAATTCGAGTCGGTCAAGGAATTTATTCAAAAGGCCGCCACCCCCGACGCCATTGCATCCCGGGGAGAATACCTGAATGGGAAGCTGATGGCCGAATATTTGGGGTACACCTTCGTTGACTCCAAGGATTGGCTTTGCTTTAATTACGACGGCCGGGTGGATTTTGAAAAATCCTATGCCGCATTGAGAGAACTGTTTGCCCGGAGCGGGAAGGTGGTTATTCCCGGCTTTTATGGGGCCATGCCCGACGGGGAGATCAAGACCTTTACCCGAGGGGGAAGCGACGTGACCGGGGCCATTGCCGCCGCCGCACTGGATGCGGACGCCTATGAAAACTGGACCGACGTGTCGGGAATTCTCATGGCGGATCCCCGGATCGTGGAAAATCCCCGGCCCATCGAGCAGGTCACCTTTGGGGAATTGCGGGAGCTGTCCTATATGGGGGCCGACGTCCTTCATGAGGAGACGGTATTTCCCGTCCGTCAAAAGAATATTCCCCTGTACATCAAGAATACCAACGATCCCGCTGCCCGGGGTACTCTGATTTTGGAGGACTTTGAACGGGAAAGCGAAGAGGATAAAAAGCGTTTTGTGACCGGCATTACGGGGCGGAAGAATTATTCCATTATTACTCTGTTTAAGGCCCGGATGAATCACGAACCGGGGTTCATTCGCAATGCCCTGAAGATCGTGGAGAAATACGGCATTACCGTAGAATATATTACGTCCAGCATTGATTCCTTTTCCATCGTGGTCGCAACCAAGCAGATCGAATTTTCTCTGCACGACTTGACGGCCGGTCTGACGGAGGTTCTCAAGCCCGACCGAATCAAGGTGGATCACGGCATTAGCCTGGTTGCGGTGGTAGGACGCCGCATGGCGTGGAACGTAGGGGTCTCGGGCCGCATTTTTGCCACCTTGGGTGAAAACAGCATCAATATCCGTATGATCGAGCAGGGGTCGGATGAAATCAACATTATCATCGGGGTTGATGATAAGGATTTCAAAAAGACCATCCGAGTATTGTACGACAGCTTCACTTAATAACAATTTTGGAGGAACATACTATGAAATTGTACAACGTTGCCGTTCTCGGTGCTACCGGTGCCGTGGGACGGGAAATGCTGAAAGTTTTGGAAGAACGGAATTTCCCCATCGGGGAGCTCCGCCTGTTGGCCTCTGCCCGCAGCGTGGGTACCGAGATCGAATTTGACGGGAAGAAGATCGCCGTTCAGGAAGCCCGTCCCGATGCCTTCGAGGGCATGGATATTGTTCTTGGGGCGTCTACCAACGCCGTAGCCAAGGAATTGGCTCCTCACATCGTTAAGGCCGGGGCTGTTTTTGTAGACAACTCCAGTGCCTTCCGGATGGATCCCGACGTTCCCCTGATCGTTCCCGAGATCAACGGAGACGATGCAAAGAAGAACAAGGGTATCATTGCAAATCCCAACTGCTCTACCATCATTACCCTCGTGGCCGTCAACGGCATCAATAAACTGTCTCCCATTCAATCTATGGTCGCTTCCACCTACCAGGCGGTCAGCGGTGCCGGTGCGGCCGGCCCTGTGGAATTGGAAGAACAGACCAAGGCCCTTGCGGAAGGCAAGCCCGTGGTTTGTAATACCTTCCCCTATCAGATTGCCGCAAACCTGATTCCTCAGATCGGCGGATTCAATGACGACGGTTATACCACCGAAGAAATGAAGATGCAGAATGAGGGCCGCAAGATTCTGCATTTGCCTGAATTGACCGTTTCCTGCACCTGTGTCCGGGTTCCCGTGGTCCGTTCCCATTCCATTATGGCTACGGTTAAAACCGAGAAAAAACTGACTGTGGAGCAGGTAAAGGAGGCCATCGCCAATACCCCCGGCTGCGTGTTGGTCGATAACCCCGCTGAAAAGAAATATCCCATGCCCCTGGATACGTCCGATCAGGACCTGGTCTTTGTGGGTCGAATCCGGGAGGATCTGACCGACGACCGGGGCATCGTCCTGTGGTGTTGCGGCGACCAGGTTCGGAAGGGTGCGGCAACCAACGCCATCCAGATCGCCGAACTTTTGACGAAATAAAAATTAAAATCAAAACGGACAGAGAACGTGGTTCTCTGTCCGTTTTAAAAGCCACCGGCACGGCCGGTGGCTTTTTTATGTTATAGCAAGGTTGCCCGTAATTCTTCGCCGGAAAGGGGCGAGAGATCGGCAGGTGCAACGTCGAAGACAGTCTTGCAACCGGTGGTTCCCCGTTGGTACATTTTGAACAGGGCCCTCGCGTAGGCTACGATCACGCTGGCGGTGAATTCGGGATTGGAGTCCAAGGTCAGCTTGTATTCAATCACGTGCTTGTGCTCGCCGTTGCGGCCGGTGGTCCCGGTGCGGATGACACTCCCTCCATGGGGAAGACCGGCATGACGTTCCTTCAGTTCTTCCATGGAAATGAAATGGACGGTGGTTTCGTAGTCGGCAAAATAATTGGGCATCGTTTTAATCTCTTCTTCAATTTTTGCCAGATCGGCCCCTTCTTCCGCTACCACGTAACATTCCCGGGTGTGCTTTTGCCGAGCCGTCAGAATGGGATTTTTTCCGCCTCGCACCGCTTCCATGGCCTCGGGAACGGGAACGGTATACTGACGGGCATCCACCACGCCGTCGATGCGGCGGATGGCGTCGGAATGGCCCTGGCTGACTCCCTTGCCCCAGAAGGTATAATCGGTGCCGTTGGGAAGCACGGCCCCGGCGTAGAGCCGATTCAAAGAAAACATCCCCGGATCCCATCCGGCGGAGATGAGGGCAATATGCCCGGATTCGACAGCCCCGTCGTTGACGGCGTTAAAATGTTCCGGAATTCTGGCATGGGTGTCAAAGCTGTCGATAACATTATATTTCTTCACCAGCTCCGGCGTCATTTTGGGAAGGTCCGTCGCACTGCCGCCGCACAGAATCAGAACGTCGATCCGGGAATCTCCACCCTCCAGTTCTTCCGCGGCGTAGACGGGAGCCCCTCCCGTTTGGACCGTCTTGGGATCCCGGCGGGTATAAACCCCGGTCAACACCATATCCGGGGAGGCCTGGACGGCACATTCCACGCCTTTCCCCAAATTGCCGTAACCGTAAATTGCAATTTTGATCGGTTGTTCCATTTTCTTCACCTTTTCTTATTTAATAGCTCTAAAATCAAATTTACCCTTTGGGATTTCCGGTTTCGTTTAAGACATTCGTTGCAGGTCGGGAATCAAAGTTGCTCTTGGGGTTCTGGGTTTTGTAAAGAATTTGTCTGCAATGGGTCAGAAATCGAATTTCACCCTTTGGGGTTCTCGGTTCCGTTAAGAATTTGTCTGCAATGGGTTAGAAATCAAATTCCACCCTTTGGGTTTCCCGGTTCCGTTAAGAATTTGTCTGCAACAGGTCAGAAATCAAATTCCACCCTTTGGGTTTCCCGGTTCCATTTCAGCTTGGAATCGAAGGATCTCCCGGTTCGGGGGGAGACGAATCCGATCAGCTTGGCGGTGGTTCCGGTCTCCAGCAGGGAACGGGCGGCGGAAAGGGGGATTACCCTGCCGCACATGGTGTTCCAAATGGTGAATTTGCAGTTCTTTTCCTTATAATTCATACATCCGTAGCCGTATTTCCCTTTGACGACCTTGCCTCCGCAAAGGGGGCAAATACCCACCTCGTCCATGTAAAATCCGTCGTACACGTCGGTTTCGGGGGTGGATTGGGAATGGACCGACGCAAAGACCTCTGCGATTTCTTTTTTTGCTAATCCCACGCTGTCGTCCACGGTGATTTCTCCCCGATAAACGGCCTTCAGGGCTTTGCCCAACTGGGAGGTCTTGTATTTATCCATGGAAATCTGCATCCGAATCAGGGCTTCGATGAGATAGATTCCACGGGGCAAAATGGTGTAGACGTCCTTTTTTAGCTGAATGTACTCGCTTTTCCGGGCATTGTCGATAATGCCTGTGCGGGTGGCTTCCGTTCCCAGCTCCAGCCCTTCGAAGATGGCTCGGTATTCTTCCGCGTCGTCTTCGGTTTCGATGTTTGCCTTTTCTTCCCGGAAAGGATTTTTCAGGTAATTGTTGAGCGTCTCAATGGTATAATGCTTGGGCGGAGAGGTCTCCTTTTCCACGGGGGCAAAGGCGGTGTTGACCCGGTCTCCCTTGGAAAGATTGGGCAAAAGCTTATCCTTTTGTCCTCCGTCGTCGTATTTCATCCAGCCGGGAGAGGTGATCACCGTCCCCTTCAGCAAAAATTCTTCCATTCCGCCCACGTTAATGGTGATCTCGGTCTTTTCGGCCAGACATTCTTCGGCACAGAACACGGCCACGAATCTCCGCATGACCGTGGAGTACACCTGAAATTCCTTTTCGGATAAATTGGCCTTTGCGGGGATTTTATAGGTGGGAGTCAACGCCGAGTGGGATTCGATCTTCGAATCGTCGAAGATGGTCTTTTTTGCCTTGAATTCCACGGGGTAGCCGATTTTTTTGACCCCTTCCAGCACCTTTTTGATTTTATCCTGCTCGGCAGTTGCCAAATATTCGGAGTTGGTTCTGGGGTAGGTCAGGTATCCGGCCTCGTACAGCTTTTGCACGATGGCAAGGGATTCCTCCATGGGCATTTTATATTTTTTTCCCAAAGTATTTTGTAGGGTGGAAAGGGAGAAAAGCTTTCCCGGATTCAGGGTCGTTTTCCGCTTTTTCACTCCCGTTACCACCGCATCGGCGTCGTTGTATTTTTGACAAAAGGCTTCCGCCTTTGCCCGTTCTTCCTTGGAAAATTTAGTCTTGGAGGTCAATTCCACCGGCTCTCCGTTGGTCTCCGCTTTGGAGATGATGGCGTAATAGACGTCGGGGACAAAATTTTTGATGGCCATATCCCGATCGTAGATGGCTTTTACGATGGGAATGATCACTCGGCCCACCCGCAACAGAGAGCCGGTTTTCAACGTGGCGTACCGGGTAAGGTTGACCCCGTAGAGCCAGTCCATGTACGTGCGGGCATAACCCTCCCGGGCCAGATTGTCGTAATTGCTTTCATCGGGCAGATCTTCTAAGGCCGACAAAATGGTTTGAGCCGTCTGGTCGGGAAGCCACAGACGCTTGAAGGGCTTGGTGATGTTCCCCTCAAAGGCCTTGCTGACACAGGTTCGGACGATAATTTCCCCTTCTCGGTCAGAGTCTCCGGCATTGATGAGCGTATCAATATTCTCCCGTTTGCAGAGCATCTGAATCACTTGGAACTGCCGCACTACCCCGTCGTCGGGCTTTTTGTCCGGCCCCGGCTTCAGATTGTACTGAAATTCCTTGGGAAAGCAAGGAAGATTCTCCATGCTCCATCGGTGTTGTCCTTGGGGCAGAGGAGAGTATTGCTCAATGTCCGCAAGGGAAAACAAATGGCCGAAGGCCCAGGTGACCGCATAGTGCTCCCCTTCGTAGTAGCCGTTCTTTTTATTCAGTTTATCCTTTTTCCCTTCCTCAATGGCGGAAACGATGTTCCGTCCCAGGCTGGGCTTTTCCGCAATAATCAGCTGCATGAACGGTTCCTTTAACTGCAAATTCTTTTGACGATGGTTTTTGACGGGAATTCTCTTAACAGTATCTCTTTTAACGATGTTTTTTAACGGTAATTCTTCTAACGGCGTTTCTCTTAACGGTATTTCTTTTTTGCGGCCCTCACTTTTTGCTGAAAGGCCACCTTTTCCAGAGAAAATCCATGGTATTTTTCCCAGGCGTTCAGCGGTTCGCCCAGGGCGTCTTTCAGGAAAGCACGCAGGGCGTCGAAGCCGCGGTCGTCATTGGATATAATGCAAAGGCAAAGGTCCTTTTGAAGGTCCAGAAAGGCCAAAGACTTACTGCCCTCATGGTTTCCGAATTGCCAATAGATGGGGCCGTCCTTTTCTTCGGAAAGTCCTATTCCTACGGCCCATTTCAGGCCTCCGAATAATTCCGTTTGGGGCTGGAGCATTTTTTCCAATGTCAAGGGTGCTAAGCATTTTTTTGAAGTCTGGGGAACGAAAAGCTTATTCAAAAACAGGCAATAATCCGTGGGAGTGGTGTAGAAAAATTTGGATGCGTTCGGCTTCTCCGCCCGGACCTTCAAAAGTGCCTCTCCCTTGACGTGGGGATGGGCAAAGCGGTCGGCGTATTCTTCCTTCCATACGAAGGAGGAGGAATACATTCGGAAGGGCTGAAAGACCAGTTCCTCAACCAATTTTTGCAAATCGGTCTTGGTGGCCTGTTCCATTGCCCGTTGCAGATAGAGCAGGGCGTAGTTGGAATAGGAGAAAAGGGTGGTAGGCATCAACTCAAGGTGGGTGGGCATGGTGGGATGCTTTTTCATGGGAAATCCAGAGGTTTGGGAAAGAATGGCCCGTCCCGTTACGTAATCCAGATTTGGTTCCCCGGGAAGGAAGGGCTCGGCGGTGTATTCGGTCAAGGGACGGTTCAAATCCAAAATGCCGTTCTCGTGCAATTTCCACGCGGCGTAAGCTATCACGGGGGCGGCCAGCTGGTCTGCCCAAAACACACTGTCGGCGGTGAGGGGGGAGTTGTCTGTCTGACTCTGAATTCCCGCGGCCCCCTTCAGCAAGACCGATGCTTCCCCGCAGATGGCTACGGAAATTCCCTTGCAGGCCGTTCGGGTCAAAATCCCCGTTAGCCGTTCGGTCAGCCCGGCGGCGTAGGTTCCTTCCAAAATCTTTCCGTAATTCATTCGACACCCCTCGTTTCCTCTACATTCCAATACTCCTATTATAGCACTTTTTAAGACTGATTGCAAGAGGTACGGAAAAATGGCACGAAAAGTTTCATTCCTTCCCTGGTCGCTCTTGACTTTTCTGATGTTTTGCGGTATAATGATCGTATCAAAACAAACAAAAAAAGGAGACTGATGGATGATGGAACCCAAACAAAGCTTTTTTTGGGTCGTTCTTTGCTCCGTGGTCTGTCTCGCGGTAGCCGTGGGGGTTATGGCGTGCCTCCCCGCCTGGAACGGCATGGGCGATATGTCCGCCTTTGAAGCGGTCGTTTACCTGTTGGAGAAATGGATCTCAAAATAAGAATCTTTTAAATTTTCAACCCGTTTCGGTTTATTTTTTACAGTCCTTTGAATTGAGGATAAGTTTAATTTTTAGGTTACATCCACGAAATTCAAGTATTTTTTTGCGGAGAGTAGACCGATTTGGTTTATATTCTTATTGAGATTCTTTTTGCATGGGAAAAGGGTTTGCAAGGCATTTGATTTCGGGAAAAGAAAAAAAGTTTGAACAAAGAGCAAAAAATCCCGAAAACACTTGCAAATTCGCCCAAAATATGGTACAATATACGATGGACGGACTTTGTCCGTCGTGAATCGGTTACTCAACTCAAAATTTACCGGAGGAGTGAATGATAAAATGAATTACAACAAGAAAAACGTGGAAGACATTGCCGTTGCCGGCAAGACCGTCTTGGTTCGTTGTGACTTTAACGTGCCCTTGAAGGACGGCGTGATCACCAGCGACAAGCGGATCGTCGAGGCTCTTCCCACCATCAAATATCTGATGGGACAGGGTGCAAAGGTGATTCTTTGCTCCCATATGGGAAAACCCAAGGGCGAAGTGATCCCCAAGTATTCTCTGGCTCCCGTTGCTACCCGTCTGACGGAGCTTTTGGGCGTCAACGTTCCTTTGGCTGCGGACACCATTGGCCCCGATGCCAAGGCAAAGGCCTCCGCTTTGAAGGACGGCGAAGTAATGCTCCTGGAAAATACCCGGTTTGACAAGCGGGAAGAAAAGAACGATCCCGAATTTGCCAAGGAAATGGCTTCCATGGCTGAAATTTACGTCAACGACGCATTCGGTGCGGCTCACCGTGCCCATGCTTCCACCGCCGGCGTTGCCGCTTACCTGCCCGCTGTTTGCGGTTATCTGATCCAAAAGGAAATCGGTGTGATGGGCAAGGCTCTTGCCGATCCCGAACGTCCCTTCGTTGCCATCCTGGGCGGTGCTAAGGTTGCGGACAAACTGAACGTAATCGACAATCTGCTGACCAAGGTGGACACCCTGATCATCGGCGGCGGTATGGCCTATACCTTCCTGGCGGCCCAAGGGTACTCCGTCGGCACCTCTCTGTTGGATGAATCCAAGCTGGAATACTGCCGGAACATGCTGAAGAAGGCAGAAGAAAAGGGCGTTAAGCTCCTGCTTCCCATTGATACCGTAATCACCGAATCCTTCCCCGATCCCATTGACGCGGAAATTGCCGTGGAAGTGGTTCCCTCCAATTCCATCCCCGCAGACAAGATGGGTCTGGACATCGGTCCCAAGACTAGAGAATTGTTTGCCGATGCCGCAAAATCCGCTAAGACCGTCGTTTGGAACGGGCCCATGGGCGTATTTGAGAATCCCACCCTGGCTCAGGGTACCATCGCCGTAGCTAAGGCCTTGGCTGAGTCCGAAGCCATCACCATCGTTGGCGGCGGCGACTCTGCTGCGGCTTGCGAACAGCTGGGCTTTGCTTCCCAGATCACCCACATCTCCACCGGCGGCGGTGCCTCCCTGGAATTCCTGGAAGGCCTGGAACTCCCCGGAATTGCCTGCCTGCAGGACAAATAATTGCAAACAACGAAAAACATTTTACTGCACAGAGGCAAACCGTCTCTGTGCAGGATTTTGAATAGGAGAAACGAACATGAATGCCGAACTGAGAAAAACCATCATCGCCGGTAACTGGAAGATGAACAAAACTCCCTCCGAAACCACTGCCTTCATCAAAGAATTGGCTCCCTGCGTAGCCGATGCTTCCTGCGAAGTGGTCTGCTGCGTTCCTTACGTATGCCTGCAGAACGCCCTTCAGGCCGCAAAAGGCACCAACATCAAGATTGGTGCCCAGAATATGCACTATGAAGCAAAGGGTGCTTACACCGGCGAGATCGCCGCGGATATGCTGAAGGATCTGGGGGTAGAATACGTTATTATCGGTCACAGCGAACGCCGTCAGTATTATGCTGAAACCGACGAATCCTGCAATAAGAAGGTCCTGGCCGCTTTGGCCGCCGGTCTGAAGGTCATTCTTTGCGTCGGCGAACTGAAGGAACAGAGACTCCAGGGCGTTACCAACGAAGTGGTCGGTATGCAGACCAAAATCGCTCTTCAGAACGTGAAAGCAGAAGACCTGAAGAACGTCATCATTGCTTACGAACCCGTTTGGGCCATCGGTACGGGTCTGACTGCAACGGCAGAACAGGCTGACGAAACCAACGGTGCTGTTCGTGCCGCCGTTGCCGACGTGTACGGCAAGGACGTGGCCGAAGCCGTCACCGTTCAGTACGGTGGAAGTATGAACGCCGGCAATGCGGACGAACTGTTGGCAAAATATAACGTAGACGGCGGGCTGATCGGCGGAGCCTCTCTGAAGGTTCCCGATTTTACTGCCATTGTCAAATCCGCTTCCAAATAAGGGAGAATCAACATGAAAAAACCGCTCGTTCTTTGCATTATGGACGGCTTTGGATTCAATGATTGTGATAAAGTCAACGCCATTAAAGCCGCCAATACCCCCAACCTGGATCGAATTTTTGCCACCTGCCCCACTACCCAAATCGGTGCCTCCGGCATGGACGTGGGCCTTCCTGACGGACAGATGGGTAACTCCGAAGTGGGCCACACCAACATCGG
>JAZTWH010000056.1:0-11725 GCA_045635765.1 Eubacteriales bacterium
GATGATCACCGGGCTGGACACCGTAACCGCGACGAAGGAAGGCGGATACGTGTGGAACGACACGGTAGTCAAATCTCACAGTGAAGTTGTGAATGAAGACGGAACCAAGACCTTCACCATTGAAATCTACGACGATCTGAAGTTCTCCGACGGCTCTGCCATTACTGCGAAGAACTACATCGTTCACACGCTGGCCTTCTCTACCCCCGTTGCCGCACAGGCCGCCGGGAAGGACCACATGTCCGGCATGACTCTGAAGGGCTATGACGCTTATGCCGCTTATGACGGCAAGGGCGATGCCGTTGCCTTTGAGGGACTTAAACTGGAAGGTGATTACAAATTCTCTGTCACCGTGGATTCCGAATATATCCCCTATTATTACGATATTACCTACGCCAGCTTCTCCCCCGTTCCCTTGGCTCAGTGGTTGGGGACCTCCACCATTGAGGTGAACGATGCGGGCGCTCCCTACATTAAGGGCGACTTCTGGAAGGGCGAAGAAAAGTCCAAGGTAGAAAAGGATAAGGACGGCAACGAAAAGACTGTGTCCTACACCGAATACAGCCATGCTGCACACATTAAGGCTGCCGCTTCCGAAAACTCCACGAAATACCCCTGTTCCGGTCCTTGGTACATCGAATCCTACGATGCATCCACCAAGACTGCGAATCTGAAGATCAACCCCTACTTCAAGGGCAACTATGAAGGAACCAAACCCACCATTGCAAAGGTTACCTACGTTCTGTTGGTTTCCAACACTCAGCTGGAACAGTTGAAGGGCGGTCAGGTTGACGTCATTGCCGGAATCACCGGCGGCGATGAGACCGACGAAGCTCTGAAGCTGGTCAAAGACACCAACGGTGCTTACGATACGGTTACCTATGCCCGTGCAGGCTACGGGAAGCTGGGCTTCCGTGCCGACTTCGGCCCCGTACAGTTTATCGAAGTCCGCCAGGCCATCGCATACTGCATGAACCGGGCCAAGTTTGCCAAAGACTTTACCGGCGGTTACGGCGGTGTTGTTGACGGTCCTTACTACACCGGCTCCTGGATGTATCAGGCCGTAAAGGACGACATTCTGCTGAATGCTTACGCCACCTCCGTTGACTCTGCTATTTCCGTTCTGGAAAACGGAGGCTGGATCTACAACGCAGACGGTTCTGCCTATGACAAGGCTGCCGGCGGCGTCCGCTACAAGAAGATCCCCGGTGCTTATGCTTCGGAAAACGACATCAAATATCAGTCCAAGGACGGCGTGTACAAGACCACCAAGGTGGGCGACGACTACTACATGCCCCTGGTCATCAACTGGTACGGCACCTCCGACAACCCCTTCACCGACCAATTGGTCACGGGCTTTATGAATGCGGAAAACATTAAGGCAGCCGGCTTCGTAGTTCAGCAGCAGACCGGGGACTTTAACCCCATGCTGGATGAACTCTACCAGGCAAAGGTCTTCGGATACTATTCCGGGACCCCCTTGTATTGTGCCTTCAACTTCGCAACGGGCTTCAACTCTGCCATTTACGACTACTCCTTTAATCTGACCATCAATCCTGCCGAGTATGACAACTATTCTGCATACTATCTGAAGGATATGGCAGACGTTTACTGGATTGCGAAGTAAGCTTACTTCTCCGTTCGTAACGAAACATCATTCTTATGGATTCTTCCATAAGAAAAGGGATTGGGATGCGCTGCTGCATGCAGCAGTGCATCCGATTCTGATTTTTTGCCGTGATAGCACGTATCACTTGATTCTCCAATTTGGAAAAATCCGGCAAGCGGCCTTAAAGATGTTGCCGCAATGATCGTCGGCTTTTCCTGCCGACGCGGCAACCGGAAATACAGTCGTCTTTAAGGCGGCGGAATGAGGAAAAACAATGGGAAAATATCTTCTCAAGCGATTGGGCTATATGCTGGTTGTATTCATCATATTGTCCTTTATTATGTTTTTGATATACAGCCTTGTCCCCAGCAACCGTGCATATACGGATGCAAAGGCGGACTTGCAGGAAATGAAAAATAAAATTCCGATGGATCAACAGGAAAGTTGGTTCAACGAACGCTACCTGCACTATCAACGGGAGTACGGCACCGACACGGACAATCAGCTTGTCCGTTATTTGCGTTGGATCGGTGTTATGCCCAACTATTACAATGAATACAATGGTCTTCTTCAAGGGGATTTTGGTTATTCCTACCAATATAAAGACGACGTTATTAACGTAATCAAGGAACCCTTAAAGAATACGATCTTCATCAATATATTTGCAACCATTCTTGCCCTTGGGATTACGATCCCCATGGGAATTTGGTGTGCAGTCCACCGTAAATCCAAGGGCGATCAGGCCATTCAGGTCTTTACCATTATTGGGTATTCCCTACCGACCTTCTTAATTGCGATTTTAGGGGTGTGGATTTTCTGCTCCCTGTTAGGCTGGTTCCCGCCCAGCGGGATGCAGACCCCCGGAAACGAATTTACCGGGCTTCGAGCCTTTGCGGACAAAATGTATTATCTCTGTCTGCCCCTCATCGTTATGACCTTCTGTTCCCTCGGCGGAATGACCCGCTACGTGCGGGCATCCATGATTGAAGCCTTGTCCCTGGACTGCATCAAGACAGCCCGGGCAAAGGGCCTTCGGGAAAAGGTGGTCATCTACTCCCATGCTTGGAGAAACGCATTGATTCCCATCGTTACTCTCGTAGTCGGCTGGTTTTTGGCCATCTTCTCCGGGTCCTTGGTCATTGAAAATCTTTTTGCTCTCAACGGCATGGGAAAACTGATGATCACGGCCCTGAAAACCCAGGACATGGAAGTGGTCATGCTGGTCCAAATGTTCTACGTTATCCTTTCCCTGGTTGGAAATCTGATTATTGATATTGTGTACGGATTCGTGGATCCCCGCGTCCGTGTAAATAAGTAAGAAAGGGGGTAGCTCAGAATGAAAAAGAATTCGACGGGGCCCATTACCTGGATCCGCAGAATGTTTATGGGTGCCAGCAAGGACGTTGCCAACGACATCAACAGCGTGGAAGCCATTGTCAGCCCCACCAGACAGGCCATTAACAATTTCAAAGAGCGTAAAATTGCAGTGGTTGCCCTTTTTACCGTTATTGCCATGTTTTTTCTCATGTTCATAGGCCCCCTCTTTATGCCCACCTACGACGATGCCTATACGGAAACGGTTCATCAGAATATTGCTCCTTGTCTGGACATGATGTCCATTCCCAGAGAATTGAAAAAAGACGTCAAGATGATTGATTCTTACTCTACCTTCTCCGTGGGTCTTTCCAATGAAGGAAAGGTATACGTTTGGGGGTACACCATTCTGGGGGCAACGGGAATTGACATGGCGGACATTCCCGAGGAAGTCCAAAATACAAAAATTGCCCTGGTAGCGGCCGGATTTGACCATATTATTGCCATCGGAGAGGACGGCACCGTGTATGCCTGGGGCGATTCCAGACTGGGTCAGTACGGCAATGATTTTGCTATGAACATTAGCACACCTATGCCCCAGAGTCTGATTGACAGAACGGAAAAAATCGACGTTGCAAACGTAAAAAAGCTGGTCTGCGGCTATCAGTCCACGGCGATTCTGATGAACGACGGAACTTGCTACCTTTGGGGGAACTCCAACTCCTATTCCAATCTTGAAAAAATGGTAAATTACGATGGAAAGCTGATGGACATCGATTTTACCCTCAACTACGTGGTAGGGCTGACCGAAACGGGGGCTTCCGTCTATACCGGAACTTTGGGACTTTATACCAACGCCCGAGGGGATTTGACAGACAAAGCCGTTGAATTGAATCAATATTTAAAAGGCCGTACCATTACGAAATTTACCGCCGCAAGCAATAACATTTGCCTCACTCTGAGCGACAACAGCGTTTGTTTTGTGGGAGACTTCTCTTCCAGCGTAATTCCCTTGGGAGATTCTCTGAAGGAAGGGGAATATTTTGTCGACGTTCAGGCGGGAACCTATCACTACACGGGATTGACCAACCAAGGAAATGTCTACTCCTGGGGTAGTGACAAATACAATCAGGCGTCGGCCCCCTCCTCCTCGAAGGGTGCAACGAAGCTTTTCGTAGGCTCTTATCAAAACTATTTGGCAAACGAGGAATCGGAAATTATTGACAAATGGGGTCTGAACGGATTTATTTTCGGGACCGACCGGAACGGTGCAGACATTTTTCAGCGGATCATCAACGGCGGCCGTATGACCATGACCATCGGTGCCGTGGCAGTCATTATTTCGACGATCATCGGAATTATCATTGGCTGCATTTCCGGCTATTTCGGCGGAAAAGTCGACATTTTACTGATGCGTGTAACCGAAATTTTTGCAGCCATTCCTTTTCTTCCCTTTGCCATGATTCTCTCGGCAATTCTTTCCCAGTCAGCCATGACGGAAAATGCCAGAATCTTTATTATCATGTGTATTCTCGGAGTTCTCTCCTGGACCTCCCTTGCAAGATTGGTCCGGGGGCAGGTCTTGTCTGTCCGGGAAAACGAATACGTCCTGGCGGCCAAGGCAATGGGTGTCAAGGAAGGCAGAATTGCATTCAAGCACATTCTCCCCAACGTTATTTCGGTCATTCTCGTTACCCTGACGTTGGACTTTGCGGGTTGTATGCTTACGGAGTCTTCCCTGTCGTACCTTGGGTTCGGCGTTAACTATCCCCGGCCCACGTGGGGGAACATGCTGAATGCGGCAAACAATTCCACCGTTATTAAAAACTTCTGGTGGCAGTGGCTCTTCCCTGCGTTATTCCTCGCCATCACCACGATCTGCATCAACATCGTCGGCGATACGCTGCGTGACGTCTTGGATCCCAAGTCCAACGTTGAAAAGTAAGGAGGAACCGCCATGGCGTTACTTGAAGTTAAAAATTTGCATACCTATTTCAGAACAAAAAAAGGAACGGTCAAGGCCGTGAACGACGTTTCCTATTCCATTGAGCCCGGAAAGACCTTGGGCATCGTTGGAGAATCGGGATCCGGAAAATCCGTGTCCGCAATGAGTATTCTCCGCCTATTGGACGGAAACGGATATATTGCCGATGGGGAAATCCTTTTCGAAGGAAAGGATCTGACCAAGCTCTCCATAAACGAAATGTATCACATTCGCGGAAATGCCATTTCGGTCATTTTCCAAGAACCCATGACCTCCCTCAACCCGGTCTTTACGGTAGAAAAGCAGCTTTCGGAGCCCTTTATCATCCATCAGGGCATGAGCAAAAAAGAGGCCCGCAAGCAAGCCCTGAAGATGCTTTACGACGTCCAGATTCCCAATCCGGAGGCCGTGATCAAGCAGTATCCCCACCAGTTGTCCGGGGGGATGCGTCAGCGGGTTATGATTGCAATGGCTCTGGCCTGCCGTCCGAAAATCCTGATTGCGGACGAACCGACGACCGCCCTTGACGTAACCATTCAAGCCCAAATTCTGCGGTTGATGAGCGACCTTCAACGGGAAAAGGGGACTTCCATTCTGTTTATTACCCACGACCTGGGGGTCATCAACGAAATGGCAGATGACGTCGCGGTTATGTACTGCGGTCAGGTGGTGGAAAAGGCTCCGGCGAAGCAAATCTTTTCCGAATGTCCCAAGAGTCACCCCTACACGGAAGGGCTTATGCTGTCAATTCCGCGAATCGACAGTGTGGACCAGAAACTGGAACCCATCCCCGGTGCGGTTCCCCATCCTCTGGCCCTGCCGAAGGGTTGTAAATTTGCCCCCCGTTGCAAATACTGCACACAAAAATGCCTTGAAGAAGAACCTGCTCTTATTGATGTCGGAGACGGCCAGTTAATCAGATGCTTCTATTCGGATAAGGAGGAACGACTCAGCGATGAGCACAAAAAAATTACTGTCAATCACTAATCTGAAAAAGTACTTCCCCGTTGCAAAATCTTCCTTCTTCCAGAAAAATCAACGGTACGTCCATGCCAATGAAGATATTACGATTGATATTTTTGAAGGAGAAACCCTCGGGATCGTTGGGGAATCCGGATGCGGAAAGTCGACCCTGGGACGGGTTTTGCTCCAATTGTATTCCCAAACCGCGGGCAGTACCCTATACTACGGCACCACCTTGGAGGACATGACCCCCAAATACGTTCTTGACACCATCAAAAACGTAGAAACATACCGCAAGCAGTATCAAAAGGGGACAGTAAAGGTTCGGGAGTTGGAAAGCAAAATCCAAGAGGCCGGCGGAGAAGAATCGGCTGACTTCTTTTTGTTGCAGGACTATCATTTGGCCAAAAGTGAGACCGCAACCCTCTTGAACCGTGTGGTGCGGATTTTGGGCGGTTTCTTTGGAGAATGTGACAAAGACAATGCCGGAAAAAAAGCGTTGTTGAACTACTATCATCTCTCCGCGGAACGCAACAAACTGAAAGCACAGGCAAAGGCTGTTCACGTTGAGATTGATTATTTGAATGAGGCTGCCAACCCTGCAAAAGTTCAGAAAAAGCTGAAGAAACTACAAGCAAAGAAAGAGCTTATTTTGTCCCGGATTCACCAATTTGACACTCAAATTACCGGGGTGGAAGAAACCCTTAACGCCCTTCGGGAGGCGTATGCATCCGATGAGGAGTTTTCCAAATACGAATCGTTGCGGGATAAAGGAATCGATCTTGCGTTATTGACCTACAACGAAATGCGGATTTTGAGAAAGGATATTCAGATCATTTTCCAGGATCCTTATTCCAGTCTGAACCCCCGCTTTACCATCGGACAAATCATTGAAGAAGGCCTGGCAACCCACAATTTCTTTAAGCCCGGCTCTCCCAAAATGCAAGAGCACGTCTTGAAAACCATGGAAAAATGCGGACTTCAGGATTATATGCTCCATCGCTATCCCCATCAATTTTCCGGCGGTCAGCGTCAGCGTATTTCCATTGCCCGTGCTCTGGCGGTGAATCCGAAGTTTATCGTTTGCGACGAATGTGTTTCTGCCCTTGATGTTTCCATTCAGTCTCAAATTATCAATCTTCTGCAGGATCTGAAAGAAAAAGAAAATCTGACGTATATGTTTATTTCCCACGACCTTTCCGTGGTTCGCTACATTTCCGACCGCATTTGCGTCATGTACCTGGGAAATATCGTAGAATTAACGGATGCCAAGAAGATCTTTGACGATCCCCGTCATCCCTATACCGTCGCCCTTCTCTCCTCCATTCCCACGACGGAGGTAAATTCCAAGAAGAGAGAACGGATTCTGCTGGAGGGTAACATCCCCAGCCCCATCAAGCCGCCTTCCGGCTGTAAATTCCACACCCGTTGTTACATGGCATGTGAGAAATGTAAGAGCGTACCGCCGCCGTTGACCGAGATCGAGCCCGGACATTTCGTTGCCTGCCACTTCCCTCAACAGAAATTGGATGAAAACGGAAATTATCGGTTTGATCTCCCCAAGAGGAAGGAAACTGCCGAGAACATTTAAAAATAAGGAAAAGAGGGAGAGCAATTCTCCCTCTTTAGGTTTTAGGAAAGGTCGATTCCATGTTTAAGAAGAAAAATCCTCGATTGGAAGAGGAAACGGAAGAGAAGGCAGCTCGGAATTCCCGGAAATATTCCCTCCTTCGTTGGAAAAATCTGAAGCAGTCCACTTCGGAGGACGAAGCAAAGTTTCGCCAGCAAATGCAGGAAAATAAAATCGGCTTTAAAGACGGACTTGCCATGACCTTGGCGGCATTTTTGGTGATCGTATTGCCGGCGGCATTGATTTTGATCGGCGGTTGCCTGCTTGTGATGCTGTTACTTGGGGTGCTTTAATCGTATTTAAACTGCTTCTTTCTTACGAAAGAAGAAAAAGCAAAAAACACTTGAATTTTGTCGGAAATTGTGTTATAATTTAATTACAAGACAAAAAACTGAAGTTTTGGAAAGAGGATGGGTACCATGTCGGAATATATTGAAGGGCCCCGCAGCCGTAGAAATAAAAGAAAAAGAAACAGCATACTCGCTCTAATAATCGGTTCCGCAACACTTATCGTTGCGGCGACGGTATTCGTCGTAGTGTTGGGCATCCGCAATGCACCGCCTCCGAACCCGTCGGTGGGAGGAGATTCCGGGGCTTCCGTGGGATCGAATACCGATTTTTCGTCGGATACGGGTTCCGATTCTTCGTCAAACCTGATTGACCCGACGGAGAAGGTATCCACCGCCACCGTTTCTGTGGTGGGAGATATTTTGACCCATCTGTCTGTGTTAACTGCGGCAGAGGACAAAGCCTCCGGGATTCATAACTTTGATCCCTTTTTCACTTACGTCTCCCCCTACGTTTCAAAATCCGATTATGCCGTTGCAAATCTGGAGGTTACCCTGGGCGGCACGGAGAATGGAAGGACCTATACCGGATACCCTCGGTTCAATGCTCCGGATTCCATTGCTACTGCCCTGAAGACCGCCGGATTTGACATGGCACTGACCTCTAACAACCACTGCTATGACACGGGGCTTTCCGGATTGCAACGCACCTTGCGGGTGATTTCCAACAACGGATTAAACACCCTTGGCACCGTATATGACAAGGATGCGGCAAAATACATTGTAAAAAAAGTAAACGGAATTCGTATCGGGATGGTTTGCTACACCTTTGAAACGGGGGATTCTTATCCCAACAGGCCCTCCATCAACGGACTTTTGACCTCTGAGGCATCCGTGGGACATATCAATTCCTTTGATTACAATCAATTGGATAAATTTTATACCGAGATGGAGACTCATCTGGCGAACATGGCCGCAGAAGGGGCTCAGGCTACGGTGCTGTACATCCACTGGGGCAATGAGTATCAGCTGGCCCCCACTTCCGTGCAGAAAAAGATTGCGCAAAAGATGTGCGACCTGGGCGTTGACGTGATCGTAGGCGGTCATCCCCACGTGATTCAGCCCATGGACCTGTTAGAAAGTACCGTTGATAAGGACCACAAGACCGTCTGCATCTATTCCACGGGGAACTTCTTGTCCAACCAGCGTAGGAATTTGATGGACCTGAAAACCGGCCACACGGAGGATGGAATGATCTTTTCCTTTACCTTCGCCCAATACGGAGACGGGACGGTAACGCTGGAGGACGTAAACGTCCTTCCCACCTGGATTTATCTGCACAAAGAGGGAGGAAAGAACGTCTATAGTATTCTTCCCTTAGATAAAGGGACGGAGGACTGGAAAACGGCTTTCCGCCTTGATTCCGCCGCCTACAGTAACGCTTTGGAATCCTATGAAAGGACCATGGCCCTGGTTGAGGAAGGCTTGACGGAGACAAAAACCTATTTGGGAACAGCAAATAACATCCCGTCGGAACCATCCAACCAAGAAACCTGATCGCTGCCATAAAATGCTCCCTTCTCAAAAAAAGAGGGGAGCATTATCATCTTCGTAAACAGTATCCCGATAAGATTCATCTCCAAAGAATTCATCCGGCTGGGATCTACGGGGCGAAGAACGTTCCTTCCATGGGGCGTCATCTTCCCCACCGTCGCGGTCATTTCCGCTTTTCCCGTTCGCGTCGTCCGAGACGCACTTATCGCCGTCCGCGTCGTCCGAAATGTTTTTGCCGCCGTCCTCGTCGTCCGAAATGTTTTTGCCGCCGTCCGCGTCGGCTGTGTCATCCGAGATATATTCATTTCCGCACTGATTCGCCTCATCCTCCGCCCTTGCCGGAATGGAGGGGAAGCACCAGACCAAAAGGGCCAAGGCAATCTGTAAAAGAGCCGGAACGGCACAGTATCCGGCCGCAGCCCATATGGACGGGGACGGATCGGTTTGCTTCCCATGGTTCGGAGAGAGATTCGTCTCTCCGCCGGAAGGTTCTTGGGAGAGGGTCCCGTCCATGGGTTTTTTCGTTGGGAAAGAATCGGAAGAACCGGGAGAAGGATCCTCCGTGGCAGAAGGCAGGATAGGGATTTCTTCTTGGAAGGTTTCAAGACAGCGACTGCAGGTAAATTTCCCCAATCCGGGCTCCGTTTCGGTGGGTTCATTGACGATAACGTACGCCTTTGGGGTGTGGCCCAACGGAGGAATTTCCCTCGTTTCGCCGAATCCGCAAACCGTGCAACGGTAAATACAACTCCCGGGGGCGGTGCAAGTAGGCTCAGATTTTTTCTCGATCCCAAAAACGTGTCCCGTAGGGTCGATAGCTTGACTTGTTTCCACGCCGCAATGAATACATCTTCCGAACTCGATTCCGGGCTCGGTACAGGTGGGAGATTTTTGAATTAGCGGGGCTCCAAAGGTGTGCTTCTGTAAATCGGTGGATTCGGTAATTTTAAAAGAACAACGGGAACAAATGCGGGCTTGGATTCCGAGGGAGGTACAAGTAGAATCTTTCAGAATCGTCCAGTCTCCGTAATCATGCCCGAGGGCGGGGATTACATCCCGCTGTGAGATTGTACATTTCCGACAGTGCCGTTCTCGAACTCCGGGAAGTTCACAGGACGCAGACTTTGTTTCGACCCAATCCCCATAATCATGGGTGAGGCACGGAATAGAAACCGTCAATGGCTGATTTGCCGTAACACCACCGTAGGATACGGAAAGGTGCTGCAAACCGTAACGGGTGAAATCAATTTCGGAAAGCATTTCCATGGTGATGGGCTGTAAAGACGTATTCCCGTCACTGTAAGTAATCTGTACAGCGGAGCCCGTCAGATCTACGCCTTCCGGGGAGACCTGATTGTTTTTGGGCTGGCTCATCACCTGAATCTCCAGGACCGTTGCCATGGGTAAATTTCGCAATTGGGGATAGGGATGGCGGTAGTAGGGATCCAAGAACCAACCGCCGTTAAAATCAAACCCGTAATAGGTATCAGCCCTTGACATCTGCCCTGCCGTACAACGGACTCCGCCGTCGGGACCGTACCCCGAACCGACAGTCAAATTATCGAGATAATAACAATGGAGCAACGTGCCCTCATTCAGGCCACAAATACCGCCCCTTCGGGGACCGGTAACCGAACCCCCATGGTAACATCGGGAAACGGTGCTCTGATTCCATCCTGAGATTCCACCGGAACTGTGGGCGGGAGAATCGGAGGAAACAATGACGTCGCCCAAATTAAAGCAATCCGAAAGCGGGCCCAGGGCCTCCCCGGCAATGCCGCCGGTACAAGACCGATATTGAACGGGGCCGGAGGGAGAAGTGTCCACCTGACGAATGGTTCCGATATTATAGCAATCGGTGACGTTCCCACCCTTACCTACGATTCCACCGGTGGCGTAGTCACATTGGACAAGACCACTATTATAACAGTAGGAAATATCTTCGCCCCATCCGGAAATTCCGCCGGCATAGAGATTTTCTCCGGTCACCGAGCCGGAATTGGAGCAGTAAGAAACCTTTCCGCCCCGACCGCAGATTCCTCCGGCGGAGCCACCCGACGCAGTAGTGGTTACCGACGCGGAATTTGAACAACGCAAAATTTGCCCATCGTTCTCCCCCGCAACACCGCCGGCATACCCTTGACGGCCGGCAGAGACGCGGCCGGAAACGGCACAGTCGGAAATGGTTCCGAGATTATGCCCGGCAATGGAGCCGGAATATGAAATAGGGTCTGCACTTGCCATGGCCTTTTTTGTCACGGAAACGGTGCAATCCACAAGGGTTAAATTCCGAATGGTCCCTTCGTTAACGGAAAAAAGGCCGCCGTATAAATCTTTCTGTGCCATTCCCGAAACAGACACGGTCATACCGGAAATGGAATACC
>JAZTWH010000057.1:0-25906 GCA_045635765.1 Eubacteriales bacterium
CCGGGGTTGGTTCCTCCGAAGACGGCATAGCGGAATTTACCGGAAAGCTCGGTGACGCTTCCCAAAATGATGCTATTGTCACTCTTGGTGGATGTCCAGTCGATTACTGCATCAGCGGGGCTCCAGTAGGGGTTGGTGGGATGATCCTTAACGCCGGTGATCTTGGTGTTGTACAGATCGTAGTACTGATTGGCGTACAGGGGGATCTCAGGCATCATGTAGTTCCATCTCTGAATGTACAGCTTCCACCATTGAGCGTAAACATCATCGGTGGTCTTGTATTTGTCAGAGTTTTCGGGAACGGATGCGTTGTAGACCATCGCCCGGGAGAGGAAGTCCAGGCCCAGTTCGTACTGCTTACCGTCCTTGGTAATGTAGCACTTGCCGGTGGTTTCATCTTCCGTCACGTCTGCAATCGTAACTTCCTTGCCGTATTTTTCATACAGGGAGATGTAGTCTTTGTCCTCGCCGTATTCTTTGCCGTCCAGCGTGATCCAATCAGCTGCATCGCCGCTCCCGCCTGCGTTTCCGCCCTGGGGGTTGGCAGGGGCACAGGAAGCAAGGGAGAGGATCATCACGAAAGCAAGCATCATAGCGAGAATGCCGGATAAAACTTTCTTCATTGCTTTTTCCTCCTTAAATTTAAATTCGGGGAATCTTAACTCCGGAACCCGGATCGATCAAAAAATTACGCAGGAGACGGGAGGGAACCCTTCCGTTCTCTTTTCGATCTGCATTAAGCCCCATAACTATTATAAATAATAACATAAAGTAGGAATTATGTCAATACCATTTTCAGAAAAGTTTGTACATCGGTCCGAAAAAAAGCTCTTTTTATGCTTATTTTTTCCAAACTTCCAACAAATATTGAACTTTTTCTTAATTTTACTGGATTGTAATTGCTTTTCAAAAACTGCTCCCTATTCCTCTCAAAGACAAACAAGGCGTTTTCAAATACAGATGAAATTGGAAGAAAAAGAAGCCGAATTCGAAAAAACTGTGTCAATAATGGAAATTATTGTAATCAATCTTGACAGACCCCTTGCATCTTGCGTCGGTATTTGTTATAATAATTTCAAACTAACTAATACTATGGAGGTGTTCCCCTTGAAGCGGTTGATTTCTTTGATTGTCCCGTGCTATAACGAACAAGAGGCGCTGCCTTATTTTCTTCCCGAAGTGTTCCGGGTTGCCGCTGAAATGGCAGACAAGGCTGATTTTGAGATTCTGTTTGTGGATGACGGATCAAGGGACGGTACGCTGGAGGTTCTTCGGCGATTTGCAAAGGAGGATTCCCGGGTAAAATATCTTTCTTTTTCCCGTAATTTCGGAAAGGAAGCCGCAATGTATGCCGGTTTTTGCAATGCAAAAGGCGACTATGTCGCGGTAATGGATGCGGACCTGCAGGATCCGCCCTCCTTATTGCCGGAAATGTTGCGACTGCTGGAAAATGAGGACTACGACAGCGTTGCCACCCGGCGTATTACTCGGGCCGGAGAACCAAAGATCCGATCCTTTTTTGCCCGGATGTTTTACAAAATTATCAACCGTATCTCCGATGCCGATATTGTGGACGGTGCCCGGGATTTCCGCCTCATGCGACGGGAGATGGTGGACGCCATCGTTGCCATGAGTGAGCGAAACCGTTTCTCCAAAGGAATTTTCGGTTGGGTCGGATTCAAAACCTATTGGCTCCCGTACGAGAATGTGGAACGGGTGGCAGGGCAGACGAAATGGAGCTTTTGGAAGCTGTTTCGTTATTCGATTGACGGATTCGTCAATTTCTCCCAGACGCCCTTGACCATTTCTGCCGTGGTCGGAGGTGCCTTTACGGTCCTGTCCGCCTTAGCCATTCTCTTTATCGTGATCCGCAAACTCTGCTTCGGCGGTTCCAGCGTTGACGGCTGGGCTTCCCTCGTTTGTATCATCTCCTTCGTCAGCGGATTGCAGTTGGCTTGCCTTGGCATCATCGGTCAGTATTTGTCCAAAATGTATCTCGAGGTAAAGGGGCGTCCCCACTATATTCTTCGGGAGACCAACGACGATGCGGCAGACAGGGTCCGATAAGCAATTTATAGCACATATTTGATATACCACGGGTTGTCTATTGCCCTATGAGAGGTTTACATTATGCGAATGTTAAAGGTATTTCTACAATGCGTGCGAGAATATAAGGCCGCAACGGTGTTCTCGCTGCTGTTTATTAGCGGGGAATCGGTGATCGAATGTCTGATTCCCTTTATTACCAGCAATTTGATCGATGCGATTCAAACGGGTGCCGATCTCCCGTCCATTTTGAAAAGCGGATTGATATTACTCGCCCTTGCTCTGTTGTCACTTGCCTGCGGAACCATTGCGGGATTTGCCAGTGCAAAGGCCTCCGTCGGGTTTGCGAAGAATCTTCGCAAGGACCTGTTTTATCGGGTTCAGGATTATTCCTTTGAAAACATCGACAAGTTCTCGTCTTCCTCCCTTGTTACCCGGATGACCACCGACGTAAGCAACGTTCAAATGTCGTACATGATGCTGATCCGCATTGCGGTTCGTGCACCTCTGATGCTTATTTTTTCGGTAATCATGGCATTTATTATGGGTGGGTCCTTGGCTCTGTCCTTCGTTGTGATCATTCCCTTGCTGGTTTGCGGCCTTCTGTTGGTGGCCCGTTATGCGATGCCTGCCTTCCGCCGCGTATTTAAAAAGTATGATCGCCTGAACGAATCCATCGAAGAAAACGTCCGAGGAATGCGTGTGGTCAAAGGCTTTTCCAGAGAGAACTACGAGAAGGAAAAGTTTAAGGATGCCGCGGAAGATATCCGGAAGGACTTCACCTATGCGGAACGCATCGTGGCGTTGAATTCACCTCTCATGCAATTTTGCGTTTATTTTAATATGATCTTCGTCCTTACGGTCGGTGCTTATCTAGTCGTTCGGGGCGGCGGATCGGTGGTCGGCGTCGGAGACATTACGGCAATGATGACGTACGGGATGCAGATTTTAATGCAGCTAATGATGCTTTCCATGATTTACGTCACCTTGACCATGTCCGGAGAATCCATGAAGCGTATTGCGGAGGTTCTCGATGAAACGCCGTCTCTGGGAAATCCTCCGGATCCGGTGACGACGGTTCGTGACGGGTCTATCGACTTTAACAACGTAAACTTCAAATATTCCTCCAAGGCAAAGCGGTATGCTCTTTCCGACGTTGATATCCATATTAAAAGCGGCATGACCGTCGGAATTATCGGCGGAACCGGCTCCGGGAAATCCTCCTTCGTGCAGCTGATCCCCCGTCTTTATGACGTCACCGAAGGGGCGGTGCAGGTGGCCGGGATCGACGTTCGGAACTATGACGTGGAAACACTGCGGTCCGCCGTGGCTATGGTGTTGCAGAAAAATCTTCTGTTCTCCGGGACCATTAAAGAAAACCTTCGCTGGGGGAACGACAACGCCACGGAGGAAGAAATCCGGGAAGCCTGTATTCTTGCTCAGGCTGACGATTTTATCCGATCCTTCCCCGACGGCTACGATACCTACATCGAGCAAGGGGGCACCAACGTGTCCGGGGGGCAGAAGCAACGTCTTTGTATTGCCCGTGCCTTGTTGAAAAAGCCAAAAATTCTGATTTTAGACGACTCCACCAGTGCGGTGGATACCAAAACCGACGCCTTGATTCGGTCCGGTTTTAAGAAGTTTATTCCCGAAACCACCAAGATTATTATCGCCCAGCGTATTGCTTCCGTTCAGGATGCGGATATGATCATCGTCCTGGACAACGGGACCGTTTCTGCCGTTGGCACTCACGGGGAATTGTTGCAATCCAGCGAGATCTATCGGGAAGTATGGGAACAACAACGAAAGGGGAGTGGGGATCATGAGTAAGACCATGCCCGAAAAGGGCCCTGCAAGACGTCCCGGTGCTCCCGGACGCAAGATTAATTTCAAAACCCTCGGCCGCATTATGAAGCTCTTGTTTGCCTCTTATCCGGCTCTGATTCCTATCGTGACAGTCTGTATTCTGTTTGCTGCGGGAGTTTCTTCCATCCCGGCAATCTTCCAACAAAAGGTCCTGAAGGTGATTACCTCATACCTGGAGGCCGGCTCCACCGATTGGCAGTCTGCCATGGCTGAGGTCCTGCCCCTCGTGCTGATTCTTGCCGGCTTGTACGTTTGTTCCGTGATTCTGATTACCGTTCAATCCCAGTTGATGGCATACATTACCCATGGATTTCTCTGCAAAATGCGACGCAAAATGTTTGACGGGATGCAGAATCTTCCCATTAAGTACTTTGACACCAACAAGCACGGCGATATTATGAGCCACTACACGAATGATATTGATACCCTGCGTCAGTTGGTTTCCCAATCTCTTCCCAGCCTGATTCAGGCCATTGTCGTGGTCATGTCGGTCCTGTTTATCATGCTTTGGTATAGCGTCTGGATGACTTTTGTCGTTCTTCTGGGTGTAATCGCCATGTTCTTCGTCACGAAAATCGTTGGCGGCGGCTCCGCAAAATACTTTATTCGCCAACAAAAAGCCGTCGGGAAGACCGAAGGCTATATTCAGGAAGTCATGAATGGCCAAAAGGTGGTCAAAGTATTTTGCCACGAGGAGCAAACGAAGGAAGATTTTAATAAAATTAACGAACAACTCTTTGAAGACGGCTTTCGGGCCAACGCCTATGCCAACATGATGGGCCCTCTTTTTGGGAACATCGGGAATATTCTCTATGTTTTGATCGCTACCGTAGGCGGTTTATTCCTGTTGCTAGAAACCCCCAATCTTGCCATATCCGGCCTCGTCTTTTCCATCGACATCGTGGTTCCCTTCCTCAATATGACCAAGCAGTTTACGGGAAATATGAACCAGGTTTCTCATCAATTTAATCAAATCGCTATGGCTCTTGCGGGTGCGGAACGAATCTTTCAACTGATGGATCAGACCCCCGAAACCGATGAGGGATACGTAACGCTGGTCAATGTCAACGTTGCCGCAGACGGAACCATTTCCGAATCTCCCTCCCGTACGGGACGATGGGCTTGGAAATATCCCCACACGGACGGAACTCTTACGTATACTCTGTTGCAGGGCGACGTCCGAATGGTGGGCGTTGATTTCGGTTACGAGGAGAATAAGCCGGTCCTTCACGACGTCTCCGTTTATGCGGAGCCGGGGCAGAAGGTTGCATTCGTGGGTGCCACCGGTGCAGGGAAAACCACCATTACGAATCTCATCAACCGCTACTATGACATCGCCGACGGAAAGATCCGTTACGATGGAATCAATATCAACAAAATTAAAAAATCCGATCTGCGTCGGTCCTTGGGAATCGTGCTTCAGGAGACGAATCTTTTTACAGGTACCGTGATGGAAAATATTCGTTACGGGAACCTGGATGCCAGCGATGACCAATGCATTGTCGCGGCAGAGCTGGTGGGTGCCGATGATTTCATTACGCGGTTGCCCGACGGATACGATACCATGCTTTCCGGGAACGGAGCGAACTTGTCCCAGGGTCAGCGGCAGTTGATTGCCATCGCTCGTGCCGCCGTCGCCGATCCCCCGGTCATGATTTTGGATGAAGCGACTTCGTCTATCGATACCCGTACGGAAGCAATCGTGCAGCGGGGCATGGATAAGCTGATGGAAGGCCGAACGGTATTCGTGATTGCCCATCGCCTTTCAACCATTATGAATTCCGACGTCATCATGGTCCTCGATCACGGCCGCATTATCGAGCGGGGGAACCACGAAAAACTGCTCGCGGAAAAAGGAATCTATTATCAACTGCACACCGGTGCCTTTGAATTGGAATAATTCAGTACAAAAAATATCCGCCGAATTTTCGGCGGATATTTTTTTTAATCTAAAAATCAGTTTATGAAAAAAAGAACAAAATCTTACATATACCAAATTGGTATAAAATAAATAATTAAGAATTAGAAAATTATTGAAATAATAGGAAAAATCAATAATTTTAAAGAAATTAAATTTTACTAAAAAACATATATTTTTTGACAATCTAAAACTCTTAAAATAAACCATTGTGGTTTAGGCAAACTTCACAGGAACGAAGGTAAAAATGGTTTCTTTACCAGACTCTAACCCCGTCAATATGCAAAAATCGGGCGACCTCAAAATCATAAGAAGACAACGGTCTATCCAACGCGTCATAAGAGTGGGCACAAACTAAAATAATGGGGGAGATCTCAGTGATAATCGGCGTGTGATAAAAATGTCCGTCCATCCTTCCCAGTTGTACCACGTCTCCGGGGCGGGCTTCTTCTTGCGGTACTACGTGGCCATAAGGCCCCTGCGACACATTGTTTATCAGAAAATTATATAGGTATTTTACGCCGGTCCATGCCGGAGCCCGATCCGACAGGGAACGGTAATACCACCCGTAATTGGGGGTATAGCTCATCACTTTTGCACCGGAAAAAATACATTGGGATGCAAAGTTTGTACAATCTCCCCCAATATGCTCAAAATCGTAATATCTTGGATTTCTTTTGTTTGCCCATTTTCGTGCATATTCTACGGCCTGTTCTCTGTTGTATTCAATTTCTTTCATCAAATCACTTCCCCCTATTTATTTTATGCTCATTTGCCATTAATAGTTTATTTGGATATGCTTTTAATAACACAAAAGTACGAATATGCAAGAGGATTGTATCGCTCGGGAGACAAGAATCTTTACCGTCAACTGATCAATCTCTACGTTGACAATGTTGTCGTTTAATACGATCACGTGGAATTCTATCTCAACACCCTTCCTGCAGATATTTTGCGGAGCGAAATTAACCGATCTCTCTCGGAATCGGGGAGGAGGAAACCCTCGTGGATTATATGATGAGGTGTGATCCGAACATCGTCAATGCACTCTAAACTCTTAACGATGCAAACAAGAAAACAGAAAAAGGAGTTCCCGTTTCAGGCGGTAACTCCTTTTTACATATTACAAAAGAAGAATTCTTACGCAACCTACCGCGCAAGATTCTGAATGTTCCCAATCCGACCTTCCGAGTTGGCCTTATCGGAAGAAAGCGAATCAAACGGGTAGGTGAGGATTAAAAAAATAAATTCAAAAAAATGTCACAAATATTTTTTTCGAATCAGCCAGAAATTGTCCGGTTAAACCTTTATAGTATACTTGCAGCTGCAAAAGATTGGGACGCCAATCAAAGAAAAATATGTTATTGAAAGGAAAGATCATTATGGCAAATAAAGGTGCCGCACGTGCCGAAGCATTAGCAGAGGCAACAAGAGCTGCCTCTGTTCAATCGAAAACAAATACAACAGAGGAGACCGCTCACGTAGAAAGACTGTTGTTTGGTGTGGATTCTGAGATCCAAGCAGATGACATTCTTCAAAACAATATTTCAATGTTCGAATGGGTCGTTCGCAATAAAGTATTTCCTGTCTTTTGGGGCAGAAATCTTTTAGGTGAAAATGCATTGACAAAGGAAGAGATTGACTTTATTCATTCGAAAGGTTGTAAAATCGCTGTTACATATACTGATGTACATGAAAAAAAGACTGTAGAGCAGGGTAGGTCTGCCGGAGAAATTTCAACAGCATTGGCTTTTGATTTAGAAATTCCTCAAGGCACTGCAATCTTCCTGAACGTAGGTGAAGAGTCTGTGAGCCGAAATTATTTGAAGGGCTTTGCAGAGGAACTTATTGAGTCAGGCTAGTCGAGTTTGATAGCTTCATAGAAGAAAAGTATATCGTTGAAGATAGAAACGGGGAAGTGTATCATACCACAGTCACTGTATTCGAGCCAGATGTAACAAGGAAAGGGTTCCCTTTTGATTACCTGGAATACTTGTTGGAAAAAGATACAAACTATGAAATTGATATTAAAACAGAAGATTCCCAAACGGAATCCGTATACCACGAGACCCTCGCAACGGATTCAAAAAGGGAATCTTCTGTCAATAATATTATATCACAAACCGACCCAAATGTCAATACCCAAAATTCCCTTTCCGCAGACGAGGATCTTCTACCGACACGAGACTTCCAAATTCGTGGGAAAGATGTGGCACTGGAAGAACCTCTTCCGATCCGTGAAGATACTGCTATTCCTTCTTCAAACGGGAACGTATCGGGTGAAGATGTACACATCGTGGAAGAACGTCTGTCGTCTAAATTGCAAGGACTTCAGTCCGAATTGGAAAAAAATAGGGAGTTCATGGAAAGCTCCTACAAAACCCGAGAGGAAAACATCCAACGAATCCAGTCGGAATATGATTCTAAAAAAGACAAGAATTCCAAGACGGCAAACGCATTACTTCGGAGAATCGAAAGAGAACGCCGACTGCAGGCGGAAGTAGATGCAGAGTACAAAAAGAGAATTGCGAAACTTGAATCTCAAATTTCAAAAGCAAACGAACAGCTTCAGCAGGATCATACAAAGGCAAATCGTTTGGAACAAAAACTTCAGCGTATCGACCGGCGGTTTGAGCGGGAAAAGACGGAACTTGACGAAGAATTCAAAACCCGACGGCAGTCGGTGGAAGAATACTTTGGAGAAGACGAAAACTCCTTTTTCGCAAAGAGGGCAAGGGAGCTTTACGACGAACTTCAAGGGTTGAAAAAAGGTGTTCGTGCTTCTAACTCGTTGGGGTATCTTATAGATCACGTTAATAAGTGGTCTGACCTCAAAACAGCTCTTTTGAACGTTGAAAGAAGTCCTTCTGAAGCGGTAAACGAGTATTCTGAAATTGAATCTGTTGTACGGAAGAGACTTTCCGAAGAATATGATTAAGAATTTGGCATCAACGAAAAAGAATGAATAATCAAGAGATCCCCGCAGGGAACCAATACCCTGCGGGGATCATTTTTGTGTCGGAATTTGTGTCGGAATTGTCTTTCTCGTGTCGGGAAATCAAACTAAAATTGAACAAAAAGTACATTGATTCCGGAATAGCGGAAAACGATGAAACCGTTGTAAATACAAGAAAAATACCGTAACCGTTGTGGTTACGGGATTTTCTGTTTTGGTGGAGGCGACGGGAGTTGAACCCGTGTCCGAAGACCCGTTACCGAGCTGTACTACGAGCGTAGTCGATTGTTTTTATTCGCCGGATGGGAACAAAAGACAAATCCGTCTCCGGGATAGCCAAAATTGTTCATTACAGGACGCTCGGCACCGTCAAGTAACGTTCACTGCAAGTCGACGCTCCGTTCCCGGCCGCAGTCCTCCGAGAGGGAACGGCTGCCTAATTAGGCAGCGACCAATTCGTTAGAATTAGCGTTTAATTTTAAAATTGCAAGTTAAAGTGATTTGCGCACTGCTCGCACATCAGGGCTTCAAATCCCCGTCGAAATCCGGTACGCCCCCAAATGATTACTTCTCTATTATAACACAGGTTTTGAAAAAAATCAAGGGGTTTTTGTTTTCTTTGTTCGCTATTTTTTTAAGAGATTTCAGTGCATTTTTTTTATTTTTTGTTCAATGCTACTAATGAATTTGCTTTTTGATCTATTTATTTGGTTTTTTTGTATTGACAAGTAACTGAAAAAATGTTATACTACTATATATTAAAAAAATGGTCATTATTTATTTGAAAGGCAGGTTGTTTCATGGCATTTTCGCTCCATGGGGTTCACGTACCCCATAGAAAGAATACTGCAGATATTTCCGCGATTCCGATGAATACCCCCGAAACGGTCACCCTTCCTATGGGGATGCATATCGGAGCTCCTTCCATCCCCGTTGTTTCGGTTGGGGATCACGTAAACGTGGGGACCTTGATCGGAGCCGCTGCAGAGGGGCTTTCGGTCCCGGTTCACTCCAGCGTTTCCGGCACGGTAAAGAGTATCGCTCCGTATCTTCAACCCAATGGAAAACAGGGATTGTCGGTTGTGATTGAATCGGATGGGTTGGACAGTGTTGATCCTGAAATTGTGCCCCCCGCGGTATCCAATCGAGAAGAATTGATCGGTGCAATTCGCAATAGTGGGATCGTTGGTTTGGGCGGAGCCGGATTTCCTACCTATGTGAAACTGAACGTTGATTCCGAGAAGATTGATGAGTTGATTGTCAACGGTGCCGAGTGCGAGCCTTATATTACCAGCGATTCCCTTACCATGACCGATCGGGCAGAGGATATGGCATATGCCTTGCAGGCTTTGGAACGTTATTTGGGGATTAAAAAGGTTATTATTGGAATTGAAAAGAACAAAAAGAAGGCCATAGCCCGGATGAAGTTGCTGGAACGGGAAGATCCGTGCGTTAAGGTCGTAGCTCTCCCTGCCGTATATCCGCAAGGAGGAGAAAAGGTTTTGGTATATCATACCACCGGGAAGGTAATCGGTCCGGGAAAACTTCCCTTGGACGTGGGGAGCATCGTCTGTAACTGTACGACCATTGCCGCAATGGGGGCATATTTGAAGACCGGGATGCCTTTGGTGAAAAAATGTATTACCGTCGATGGAAGTGCTGTAAAAGAGCCGAAAAACGTAATCGTACCCATTGGTTCCTCCATGACCGACGTGTTCTCCTTTTGCGGGGGATTTAAGGAAGCTCCCGGAAAGGTCCTTTACGGCGGCCCCATGATGGGAATTGCCGTGACCGACCTGTCGGCTCCCGTGCTGAAGAATACCAACGCCATTTTAGCATTTAATCAGAAGGATGCCGTTCCCGACGAAGAAACGGCCTGTATTCGGTGCGGTTCCTGTTATAATCATTGTCCCTTTGGAATTAATGCCGATGCGTTGTCCAGAGCCTATGCCGCCGGATCCGCCGAGGATATGGAAAAAGCGGGTGCGGAGGCTTGCATGGAATGTGGCTGCTGTGCCTTCGTTTGTCCTGCCCACCGTCCCTTAGTTCAGACCAATCGGTTGGCTAAGGCCTTTTTGCGGGATTTCCGTACCGCTCAGAAACAAAAAGAAAAGGAGGATCAGAAATAATGGATTTGAAATTGCATATTTCCACCTCTCCCCATATTCACAGCAACCGATCCACGCGTAATATTATGCTGGACGTCATCATTGCGTTGCTGCCGGCGGTCATTGCCGGAGTCGTTTTGTTTGGGATTTCCGCATTGTTCGTCATCATTACCTGCGTGGCTGCTTCTATTCTTTGTGAAGGGCTTTTTAATTTGATTACCAAGCGGAAGCAAACGGTGACGGATCTGAGTGCGGTGGTGACGGGACTGTTGCTGGCACTCAATTTGCCCGCGGAGGTTCCTCTCTGGCAGGCGGTCATCGGGTCAGTTTTCGCCATCCTGATCGTCAAATGCTTTTTCGGCGGCTTGGGTTGCAATGTAGTCAATCCTGCCATTACCGGACGGGTGTTTATGTTGGTTGCCTTTAGCTCTATGGCCCGGGCATCCTTTCCCGTAGACGCCTTGTCGTCCGCCACTCCTCTTGTGGAGCTTGGGAATGGGGTAACTCCGAATTTGGCAGATCTGTTTTTGGGGAATGTCGGAGGCAGCCTCGGGGAGACCAGTGCTCTGGCTTTGTTGATCGGAGGGATTTATCTTCTGATTCGTAAGGTAATTACGTGGCATATTCCCGTGGCTTATATCGGGACTGTATTTTTCTTTACTCTTGCGGTCCATGGGGACGTCACCCTTTCCTTGGCCCATATCCTTTCCGGCGGCCTCTTTATCGGTGCCATCTTCATGGCTACCGATTACGTAACTTCTCCGTCTACTTGGGGCGGTAAATTGATTTTCGGCATCGGTGCCGGGTTGATTACGGTATTGATTCGCCTTTGGGGACAATATCCCGAGGGAGTTTCCTTTGCAATTCTTCTGATGAATATCGTCAATCCCTTTATTGAAAAATTAACCGTCCGGAAAATATTCGGAGGCAAAAAAGCATGAGAAATAATTTGAAAAGCGTCATTGCTCTTGTTTCTGTTTGTGCCGTCGTTGCCGTGCTTCTTTCCGTAACCAATCTTTTGTCAGCCCCCGTGATCGAGAAAAATGAAGCCAACGCGGCCAACGAAGCCCTTTTGGTGGTTATGCCGGGGGGAAAAGACTTTACCCTTATGGATGTATCCGCCTATACGTTGCCCAATACAGTTTCGGAAGTTTACTCGGAACAGGGCGGAGGACACGTCGTTAAGCTCATCACGAACGGTTATTCTTCCGGAATGGTCATTCTTTGCGGCGTAGATGCCTCCGGGACCGTGACCGGGGCTACCTGTCTCTTCAGTGGGGAAACCCTCGGTGCGGAGAAGACCTATGGGGATAAAATCGTAGGGAAGACCTTGGAAAATATTGATTCCGTGGACACGATCGCTTCGGTCACAAAGACCACGTCTGCATATCGCAACGCCGTGAAGGATGCCTTGAATACCGTTGTCATTCTGGGCGGCGGCTCCGTGGATCTGAGAAGCGAAGAAGAAATTCTTCAGGATAACCTTTCTGCCGTGCTTCCCGGGGCAGAAGGGGTCTTTTCTCCCTGGTTTATGGTGGAGGTCCTGGAAGGAGTTTCTGCGGTGTATACTGCGGATAACGGAAGCGGTACCGTGTTCCTTTTGGGCGATACCTTCCTGGCCGTCGATTCTTCCGGTGCGGTACTTGGTGAGGGGGATGATTCGGCAAAGACCAAGGTTGCTTCTTATGCCCAATTGATTTCCCAGTCGAAGACAGAGCTCCTGGATGCTTCTGCCTTTGCACTTCCTTCTGCCATTACCAAGACGGAAAAGACTCTCAGCGGAAACTACGTGTTTGAAGTACGGGCCTCCGGCTTCGGAATCAACGGGGACTCCTATTACAACCCCTCGGGAGAGCCCATTATGATTCGGATTTCCCTAACGCCGGAAGGGAAGATCATTGCCTGCCAAACGCTGTCTCAGAAAGAGACGGAGGGGATTGGCTCAGCCTGTGAAAATCCCTCTTTCTATACCCAGTTCCATGGAAAAGACGAAAGCAATTACCGGGAAATTGATGGGATCAGCGGAGCAACGATTACCACCAACGGCTATAAAACCGCGGTAGGAAAAGCCTTGGAAGCCGTGAAAATTCTGAAAGGAGAGGCATGAGATGAAAAAAGACAGCAATCTTTCGGTTTTGCTGAAGGGCCTTCTTCTGGAAAACCCCGTATTCGTGCTGGTTCTCGGAACCTGCCCGACCCTCGCGACGACCCAAACAGTCATCGGTGCCTTTGCCATGGGTGTGGCCGCAACTGTGGTTCTGATCTGTTCCAATATCGTTATTTCTTTGTTGCGTAAGGTAATCCCCGATACCGTTCGTATTCCTTGTTATATTGTTATTATTGCCGGCTTCGTTACGGTAGTACAGATGCTAATGCACGCCTTCTTCCCGGAACTTTATGAGTTGTTGGGAGTATATCTTGCCCTGATTACGGTGAACTGTATTATTCTCGGAAGGGCAGAGATGTTTGCAAACAAAAATTCTGTGGGAAGATCTGCTTTGGACGGGGTCGGAATGGGCATTGGATTCACACTGGCCCTTCTTTCCATGTCTGCCGTCCGCGAGGTGTTCGGTGCCGGTTCCTTCGCCGGAATCGAGATTCCCTTCTTGCAAAACTACAAGGTGGAGATTCTTACAAAAGCCCCCGGCGGACTGTTGGTGTACGGTCTTTTGATTTTTGCGGTGACGGCAATTACGCAGGGCCGTTCCCCCAAGAAAACGTCCTTCGGCTGTGAAGGATGTCCTTCGGCCGGAACATGCACCGCCTGCTCCAGAAAGGAGGTAAACTGATATGGAAAGTGCAAAGCTTCTTATCAGTATTCTCTTCGGAAGTATCTTGGTGAACAACTACGTTCTCAGCCGCTTTTTGGGGATTTGCCCCTTCCTCGGCGTTTCCAAAAAATTGGATCAGGCCACGGGTATGGGCGTTGCGGTTATTTTCGTTATGCTTGTTTCCACCGCAGTAACTTGGCCCATTCAGCGGTTTGTCTTGGAACGGCTTGGACTGGAGTATATGCAGACCATCATTTTCATTTTAGTCATTGCTACCTTGGTCCAGTTTACAGAAATCGTCCTGAAAAAATTTATTCCTTCTCTGCATCAAAGCTTAGGGGTTTATCTTCCCCTGATAACCACCAACTGTGCCGTATTGGGCGTTACGATCAATAATATTTCCGACGGATACGGATTTTTGGAATCGATGGTAAGCTCTCTCGGTTGCGGCTTGGGATTCCTTTTGGCTATGGTTCTGTTCTCCGGTATACGTTCCCGGATCGACGAAACGAAGATTCCCAAATACCTCCGGGGACTCCCCGTCACTTTGATTGCCGCATCCTTCGTTTCCATGTCCTTCTTTGGATTTGCCGGAATTATTGAAAATATGTTAAAGTGAGGTCGCTGCCATGAGTGAAATATTGATTTGTCTTTTGGTCGTGGTTGCGGTCGGGTTTGTTTCCGGAATCTTGCTGATGCTTGCGGCCCACTTTTTCCGAGTAGAGGTAGATCCCCGCGTCAAGGAGTTGCGGGACTGTCTGCCCGGAGTAAACTGCGGAGCCTGCGGATATACGGGATGTGACGAATATGCCACAGCCCTGGCCAAGGGCGGTGTTGCGGTAAATCTCTGTATTCCCGGGGCAGACGCCACGGCGGAAAAGATTGCCGGAATTATCGGAGTGGCCCCTGCGGACGTAGAAGAACAGGTGGCGTTGGTCCATTGTAACGGAACCTGCGATGCAACCTCAAAAATTGCCCATTATGAAGGGGTTCGATCCTGCCGTGGGGCGGCGATGCTGTATGGAGGTCCCGACGCCTGCTCTTACGGGTGCCTCGGATGCGGCGACTGTGCCGCAGTTTGTCCCGTCGATGCAATTTGTATGAAGGACGGAATCGCACGCATCGACCGCAGAATTTGTATCGGGTGCGGACTGTGTGTTAAGCAATGTCCCAAGAATATTATTTCTCTGGTCCCCGCCGTGGCAAAGACCGGAGTACTGTGCAGCAGCCACGATAAGGGTGCCGTTACCCGTAAAATATGCACCAACGGTTGTATCGGCTGCAAAAAGTGCGAAAAAACCTGTCCTCAAGGTGCCATCCGGGTGTCTGACCAGCTTGCGGTCATCGATTATTCCAAATGCAACGGCTGTAACGCCTGTGTGGAATGTTGTCCCACCCATTGTTTGCACAATTTATGAAAACCGAAAACGCAAGACGCAGAAGAAACGATGGAATTCTCCTTCTGTCGATTCTCCTGATCGTGGTACTGATGGCGTTTCTCTATGGAATTACCCGTAAGGACGGGACCAGTGCCGTAATCCTCAAGAATGGGAAAGAAATCGGACGCTATTCCTTATCGGGAGATTGCGTCGTCCCCATTTTTGATGGAGATCGGGAAACCCACCAACTGGTAATTTCAGAGGGAACTGCCCGGATCACTCAAGCGGTCTGTCCCGATCAGATTTGCGTAAATCACCGGCCTGTTTCCCGGACGGGGGAGACCATTGTCTGTCTTCCCTTGGAGTTGGTGGTTGAGATTGTTTCTTCGGAATCGGAACAGTTTTCGGATCTGGTGAGCTAATGATGAATAATAGGGTGAAAAAGATCGTATTTTTGGGCCTTTGTACGGCCATCGCCATGATCTTATCGTATGTTGAGATTCTTTTACCTCCCCTTTGGTCCGGGATCCCCGGGATTAAAATGGGGCTTCCCAATATCGTAATCCTATTTGTCCTTTATCGCTTTTCCGCGAAGGAAGCCGCCCTGGTGTCCTTGGTGCGGCTTTTGACGGTAGCGTTGCTTTTTGGGAACGGAATGACCTTCATCTATAGCTTTTCCGGGGCGGTCCTCAGCCTCTTGATTATGATCCTTTTTAAGCGGTTAAATTTCTTCTCCATGGTTGGGGTCAGTATTGCGGGGGGTGTGTTCCATAATTTGGGACAGATTCTTGCGGCAATGTTCCTGTTGGATACGGCCCAAATTGGGTACTATATGATTGTATTGACCGTGACCGGGACTGTCGCCGGCATTTTCGTTGGCTTTGCCGGGTCGTTGGTTCTGAAATTCTTACAAAAAGCAAACTTTTAAGGATAGGGATTGACTATTTAGTTAAAATATGGTATACTCATATAAAATAATTAAAAGAGGAGAGCCAAATCATGAAACGTATTTTAAGTTCAATTCTTACTGTTTTCTTGCTTGTTTCTCTGGTTGCCATTTCCGGATGCTCCAAGAAGCCCGCCGAAACCGTAAAGCTCGGATTGGGGATTATCTCGGAGTACGGAAAATCCACCTCCGCAGACGGTGATACCGACGGAACCACGGAAATCGTGGTTACCGCTGCCGCTGTTGTGCTGGATGGGACAGGGAAGATCGTAAAATGTGCCATTGATTCCGCCCAAAATAAGGTTTCCTACACTTCTGCGGGCAAAGCTGTTTCCAATGCGGAATTCAAAACCAAGGGTGAATTGGGATCCGCTTACGGAATGGCCGCTTACGGCAATGACCTGAACGGTGACGGCGTTGTTAAGGAATGGAATGAACAGGTAGCAGTCTTCGTTTCTTCTGTGGAAGGGAAGACGATGGACGAGGTCAAGGCTCTTGTCGTTGACGGATACGGAAACGCTGATCTCCAGACGGCCGGTTGCACCATGGCGGTGTCCGAGTTCGTTTCCGCCTTGGAAAAGGCTGTGGCTAATGCCGTGGAATCTACGGCAACCGCCCAGGACAAACTCCAGCTCGGAATCGTAACCTCTCAGTCGGTTTCCGATGCAACGGAAGAGAAGAACGGCACCAATGAGGTGAACACCTCCTGCACCGCCGCTATTTTGGGAGAAGGCGGAAAAGTTATCGTTGCCGCTACCGATACGCAGCAGGCAAAGATCACCTTTGATCAGAAAGGCCTTGTTACTACCGACATTTCCAAGGCTCTGAAAACCAAAAAGGAACAGGGTTCCAATTACGGCATGGCCGCTTACGGAAACGACCTGAACGGGGACGGCACCGTGAAGGAATGGAACGAACAGGCCGCCGCGTTTGATGCCGCTTTGGCAGGGAAGACCGCTGCAGAAATTGCTGCATTGGAAGTAAACGGTTACGGTGTGGAATCTCTGCAGTCCGCCGGATGCACCATCGCCGTTTCCGATATGGTGAAGGCCGCGGTTAAAGCATCGACTGTCGGATAATATTGGTTGTTTCACACTGGGGATGTTGAAAATACATCCCCACCTTTTTATTGTGAGGTTAAATGAAACGTATCCTTGTGGTGTTGATGATTGTTGCATTTTTTCTTTCCTTTACAGCCTGCTCCGCCGACCGAAAAAATAAATATACCGATTATTCCTTTGATTATTTTGATACGGTAACAACCTTGGTCGGTTATGCGGAATCCAAAGAAGAATTTGACTCGGTTTGTAGCGAAATTAAAGGACTTTTGCAAGAATATCATCAGCTTTATAATATTTATCACCGCTATGACGGAATGGTGAATCTTTGTACCGTGAATGATGTTTCCGATGTCGGGCATCAGCCCCTCGTAGTCGACAAAAAGATTATGGATTTGTTGATTTATTCAAAAGAAAGCTACGAACTGACCGGAGGGAAAATGAATATTGCCATGGGGAGCGTTCTTTCTATTTGGCACGATTACCGCACCCATGGGATTTCAGATTCCAACAATGCGTCTTTGCCCCCCATGGAAGCACTGAAGGAAGCTGCCATGCATACGGACATCGAAAAGGTGATCTTGGACGAATCCACTTCTACCGTATATCTTTCCGATCCCCAAATGACCTTGGACGTGGGTGCTGTTGCAAAAGGGTATGCGGTGGAACAAATTGCACGCCATTTGGAGGAAAAGGGGATTTCCGGGTATCTTTTGAACGTGGGCGGAAATATCCGTTGCGTCGGTTCCCGTCCTAACGGAGATCCCTGGGCGGTTGCCATTGAAAACCCGGACTCGGAGGATTCTTCGGAGCCGTATATCTCTTATTTGCATCTACGGGGACAAAGCCTTGTAACCAGCGGAACGTATCAGCGTTATTATCAGGTGGACGGAGTTCGCTATCACCATATCATTGACCCGGCCACCTTGTTGCCCGGCACAAATTTTCAGTCTGTTTCGGTTCTTTGCTCCGATTCGGGAAAAGCAGATGCTCTCTCTACGGCTTTGTTCAATATGACCTATGAAGAAGGCCTTGCCCTGGTAAACTCTCTTTCGGACGTGGAGGCCTTGTGGGTATTCCCGGACGGAACCAGGGCCAGCTCGTCAGGGTTTGAAAATTATACTTACGATCCAGCCGAATAAAGATAAAAAATGGCGGCCGCTTTCCAATAAGCGGCCGCCATAGTGGTTTTTTTAATATTGTTTTCCCCAATAGAGCATATGCTTTGCAGGTTTTCCGCAACAGATACACGTATCGCTCAGGTGCTCCTGCTCAAAGGGAATGCAACGGCTCCGTACGCCGAATTCCTCCCGAATGGCATCTTCGCAGGCCGGATCTCCGCACCACATGGTCTTGATAAACCCTTGATTGTGATCGGTGATTTCCTTTAATTCCTCTTTGGTCCGTGCCACGAAGGTTTTGGAATTCCGATGCTCCAATGCTTTTTGATACATATCCTCGTGAATTGTATCTAAAAGCTTGGGGATGATCGAGGTGATTTCATCCAGAGAGACGGTAATTTTTTCTCCCGTATCCCGGCGTGCAACCACGCAGACGTTATTTTCGATATCCCGTGGGCCAATTTCCAGACGGACCGGAACGCCCTTCATTTCATATTCTGCAAACTTCCAACCGGGGGATTGCTCGGAATCGTCCATTTTTACCCGCAGTCCGGCTTCAGCCAACTGATTCTTTAATGCGGTCGCCTTGTCTAAAACTCCCGGCTTGTGCATAGCTACGGGAATGACTACCACCTGCGTGGGGGCGATCCGAGGCGGAATCACCAAGCCGTTGTTGTCCCCGTGAACCATGATGAACGCCCCGATCAAGCGGGTCGTTACACCCCAAGAGGTCTCATAGCAGTATTGAAGCTTGTTGTTCTTGTCGGTGTATTGAATATCAAAGGCCTTGGGGAATCCGTCTCCGAAATAATGAGAGGTCCCTGCTTGCAGAGCGACGCCGTCGTGCATCAGTGCTTCAATGGCATAGGTTGCTTCCGCCCCCGCAAATTTATCACTGTCGGTTTTTCTTCCCTGTACCACCGGCATTGCCAAGTAGTTTTTGCAGAAATCCGTGTAAACGTTCAGCATGCGAATGGTTTCTTCTTGTGCTTCTTCGGCCGTTGCGTGAACCGTATGGCCTTCTTGCCACAAAAATTCACGGGAACGCAGGAACGGACGGGTGGTTTTTTCCCAACGGACCACAGAGCACCATTGATTGTACAATTTGGGCAGATCTCGCCAGGATTGAACGATGTGGGAAAAATGCTCGCAGAACAAGGTTTCCGACGTAGGACGTACCACCAGAGGCTCCGCCAGAGGTTCGCTTCCGCCCTTTGTTACCAACGCTACTTCCGGTGCAAATCCTTCCACGTGATCCTTTTCCTTTTGGAGCAGGGATTCCGGGATAAACATGGGCATGTAAACGTTTTCATGTCCAGTCGCCTTAAACATGGCGTCCATGTTCTTTTGAATGTTTTCCCAAATGGCGTATCCGTAGGGGCGGATAATCATGCACCCTTTTACGCTGGAGTAATCAACCAATTCTGCCTTCAGGCAGATGTCGGTGTACCATTGTGTAAAATCCACATCCATAGACGTGATTTCTTTTACAGTCTTTTCGGCCATACCAAGTGACTTCCTTTTTTTAAATTTATGTATTCATTATAATATAAAAAAAGCGACCTGTCAATGTCAATCCAAAAGTTTTTTGCAAAAAAACAATTCAGTTTGCAAAAAAATCACACAATTGTGCGAAAAAATTACTCTTGAAAAAAAAATCTTAAAAAATCCGCCGTGTTCATAAAAAAGTCACGAATCGTCCTTTAATATCACAAGAAATGACATTAAATTGCCACAAGTCTATTATATAATTCTTATTAGCACATGCCTATATAAGCATTCTTATATTCCGCGGTGCAAAAAGATATATGTCATCAGCAAAGACATGGAGGTTATGTTCATGAAACTCGTTTCAAAAACACTTTTGCTGGTCCTTGTGCTGGCACTTACGGTGAGTGTTTTCGCCGCATGTAACAGCGTAAAAGGTTTAACAAAAGAAAGTGAAGCGTTCGGAAGTCCCGAAACGGTCTCCCGGAACCGTGAGCCTTATTCCACAACACTCATTCCCTATGAGTCTGCGGAGCAGGCCTTGGCGGGAGATTACTCCGCCTCTCCTTACTACAAATCCCTAAATGGGCAATGGGATTTTACCCTGGCGTTGAATCCTTCTCTTATGCCGAAGGGATACGAAACGGCGAAGTATTCCTACACCGTCTCCGATTTTGCTCCCGTTCGCATGAAGGAAGAAGATGCCACCTCTTGGGGGAAGATTTCCATCCCTTCCAACTGGGAAATGGAGGGCTATGATACACCTTCCTATACTTATAATACTTACCCTTGGGGCGATGGCTTTGTCGCACCCAATGTCTCCGAATCGTACAATCCCGTGGGAATTTACCGCAATACGGTGGAGGTTCCCTCCGATTGGTCCGGCCGGCAGGTCTACGTAACTTTTGAAGGCGTTGCATCCTGCGTGTACGTTTACGTAAACGGTGCCATGGTCGGTTATGGGGAAGACAGTTATACCGGAAAGACCTTCAATATTACTGAAGCCGTCAAATTCGGCGGAAAAAACCTTGTGGTATTTGAAGTCTACAAGTATTGCGACGGTTCTTATCTGGAAGCCAACGATTCGATTAAGTTCGGCGGGATCTACCGCGACGTTTATCTTTACGCTGCTCCCGATACTCAAATTCGGGATTTCACCTACGATATGCAGATGAGCGGGAAAGACGCTTTGATGAACGTTACCGTCTCTCTTGCTTCTTACGAAAAACCGGCAGCTAACCTGACCGTGGATCTCTCGGTTTACGATGTTTCCGGCAATTGCGTGCTCCAGCCTACGAAGGTTGGTGTTAATACCAATTTCTCCGAAAAGCCTGCCACCACGGCAAACGCTTATTTGGGAGAAGTCGGTTCCCGTATTACCGTTCCTTCTCCTGCACTTTGGACTGCAGAGACTCCCAATCTTTATACCGTGGTTCTGGAATTGAAGGACGGCGATAAGGTTTTGGATACCGTCAGCAAGCGGATCGGCTTTAAAACCGTTGGCCTCACTCTCGATGACAACGGCCGTCAATCCCTGGTTTTGAACGGAGAAACCATTGCATTGCGGGGCGTTCTTTATAATGAGAACAGTCCTGTGACCGGCATGGTCGTTTCCCGTGAAGAAATGATTTCCGACATCAAGCAGATGAAAGAACTGAACGTGAATGCCGTTCGTTCCCCCGGCCGTCCCCTCAGCGAAGAGTTTATCGCCCTCTGCGACGAATATGGCCTGTATGTTATTGATGACATGAGCTTGAACTCCAATCCTTATAGCAATAAGGAGGAATCTTCCATCCCCGGTGATCAGACCGTCTGGCAAACTGCTTGCCTCGATCGTCTTTTGAACGTCGTTTCCCGGGATAAGAACAGTGCTTCCGTTATTATGTGGTCTGTCGGGAACAATTCCGGGACCGGCTCCAACTTCTCCGTTTTGAGAAACTGGCTGACCTCTGCCGACAACCGCATGATTGTCTACGATGATGATTCTTCTGCCTCCGACCTAATGATTGCTTCCGATTTGTCTCTCAACTCTCTTGTTCAGTTGTTGGACGATTCTGATAACAAGAAAGCGATCCTGCTGCAGGATACCGATGGCGGTCTTTTGAACAACGGCGGTAATTTTAGTGCCTACGCGGAACTGATGGATCAATACGATAACTTCCAAGGCGGATTTTTTGCCTACTGGTCCGATAATGCAATTTATTGGCCCATTGATTCCAAGGAAGCCTCTTCGATTCTCCAAAGTACCCCCTATAGCAAAGAAACTGCCGACCAGTATCACTTGGCTTATCCCGGAACCTGGGGCGATTCCAGTACTTCTGCGAAGGACTTCTATCAGGCCCTTTCCGGTGTCATGACCGCAGACCGTAAGCCTCAATCCGATGCTGCGGAACTGAAAAATGCATTGTCCCCCGTGTATATTACCCTTCAGAATGTTGCTTCCGGAACCTTCAAGGTTACCAACCGCAACTCCTTTACCGATCTTGCTTCAACCTATGATATTTCCTATGAAGTCACCGATGGAAAATCTGTGGTCAAGAAGGGCAACGTTTCCAATCTGGAAGTGAAGCCCGGAAAGTCTGATACTTTCACCGTAGATTTCGGAACCGACGTTTCTAAGGGGAATTTCTACATTGTCTTTACGGTTAAGTACAAGAAAGCTCCTTCCTGGATGTCCGGGGACAATTTAACCGTCTTTTCGAAGCAGATTACTTTGACGGACGATCCCTCCGTTTCCAAGGACGGTACCGTTCAGAGCCATACGGGAACTGCTTTGAATCTTTCGCTCTTCCAGGCCCCTGAGATTTACGTTTCCAACTATACCTTCTCCAAGGGACAGATTTACGTTACCAACCGTTCTTTGGCCAACTTTAACGATATTTATACTCTGTCCTGGACCGTTTATGAAAAGCACGCCTACTGGACGAATCCCCGTTGGGTCGTCTATGATCAGGGAACCTTGAACAATTTCAACGTTCCTGCAGGTGCTGAGAACCATCTGGTTACCATTCCCGTCAAGACCAGCGGTGCTGCCTCCGAGGCGAAATATGCTGCTCATATTGTTTTGACCACGAAGACGGACGTTGCCGGGGTCCCTGCCGGTTCGCAATATGTCTATACTCTGAATATTGACGAGATGTCCAACATTCCCTTCCGCACCGATCCGAACCGCGATCCCGTTGTGATTAGCGTGGATGAGAACGGTGAAGCGACCATGGGTCCCGCAGAAGTCGATGCGGAGCCGGAGGTACAGGATACGGACTTGACCGAATTGCCCATGGCACCTTCTTCTTATGCCGGGGCTTCTGTCCTCGTCCTAGAAAACAGTGATGTAACCTTCCGGGTCAATTTGGATACCGGCCTGATTACCCAGTACAGTGTAGGCGGAAAAGATATTTTTGTCAACGGCGATACCTTTACTCCGTCCATGATCTCTAACCTGTTGCGTAGCCCCACCGGCGGCGATTTTGTTTCTTCTACGTCTACCGCAACCCGTAGCACCTTGGCGAATCTTTCTCAGAATTACAAAGAAACCAAGACTCTTCCGGAAGGGTACAAGATTACCAAAGTCTCCAATAATCAGTACCGCATTGAATTGGATTATCTTTGGGTTACCTACCCCTTAAAGTCCATGAGAGTCTTTAGCTACGATACTCGCTATACTGTTGTCTATGACGTGTATTCCGACGGCGAGATTCAAGTTTCTGTGAAGTATGAGCCCACGGTCAATTCTGTGGTTCCTATGGAATTGTCTTCCGTGATGACCTTGACCAAGGACTTTAAGACCATGAGTTGGTTTGGTATGGGCCCCGGCGAATCTTATAGCGATAAAATCGCCGATTCCCGCGTTGGCACTTACAAGAATGTTTCTATTGCCGATCAGGTGGGTGCGGAATATCTGTACAGCACCGGCTCCGGCGACAAGACGGAAGTGCGTTGGATGGCTCTCGAACGCAAGGACGGATCCGGAATCGTTATTACCAGTGATACGGATCTGTTTGCCGTTAATGTTTCAAAGAGTTACCCCTGGGCTTCCGGCGGTTATGTAGCTTCCGGAGATGTTGTAAGCGGCAAGGATACCGTTCTCCGGGTCATCGGCCAGCAGAAGGGTGTCAGTGCCAATACCTTGTTCGACCAGCAGTATTCCGATGCGGATTACATTGAACCCGGCGTAAATTATACTTATTCCTTCCGCATCGTTCCCGTTTCTTCCGGTTACGATGCCGATGCTATCAGCCGTACGGTACTGAATAGCGGTACGAAGTTAAACGCAAAGGAATCCATCGTTCTCGACAATAATTCCTTTGCTTTGACCAACGCCGCCTCGGCTTCCACCTATCTGTCTTCCTTGGCTGACGGTTCCCTGTCCGTTTCGGCGGCTCTCGGAAACGAATCTCAGTATTGGATTAAGGAAAATGCTACGGATATCGATGTTGCCGATGCGTTCCGGCTGAAGAGTGTTTCTAAAGGATTGTATCTCTCTCCCGTTTCCAGAAACTCCTCCGGGTCTTTGCCCGCTGAAGCAGAGCTGACTTTGGCTGCTTATAAAAATCTACAGTGGCAGAACTGGACCTATACGGATAATCAGTTGTTCTCCAGTGGCTACGGTGCTCCCGGAAACTATTCTCTGTATTTGGCCGGCGGAACCAACTTCAGCAATGTGGGAGCTCGGTTGGCCTTGAAGGCAGCCCGCTCCGAGAATCAGTCCAAGTGGACCATCGTTGCGGATGAAAACGATCCTTCCCGTATCCGTATTCAGAATGCTCTCTCCGGCAAATACTTGACCGTAGTTGACAGCATGACCTACTCTAATCCCTTAGTCCAGGATCATGCTTTCCGTGTTCGTAATTACCCCACTCGGATTTCTTGGGATAATTATCAATCTCTTTCCACTGCCAAGCAGTATACCGCAAAGGATGCAGAGGAATGGGTCGGATCCGATTATTACGTTACCCAATGGGATCTGCTTCCCGCAAATTCTCAGATGTGGACCTTTGTCCCTGCCAGCGGCGGTTATATGATCGTCAATAAGCAGACGGGGAACGCTCTGACGGTTGCTGACAGCGGTTTGTCTCAGACTGTCGCTTCCAATGCCGAAGGACAAATTTGGTCTGTCGTTTCTTGTGACGGTATGTACGGAATCGTGAACGTTGCTTCCAATATGGCACTCACCCTCCGCTCCGTCGATGGTGCTTCGGTTTTGACTGTTCAAGCTTGGGACTCCCTCGCCATTCAGAAGTGGAACCTTGCTTCCACCAATGATATGAAGGTCAACATTGAAGCCGGTAATGACTGGTATAACTAATGACAAAGACGGTGCCGAAGGACTTCTTCGGCACCGTCTCTTATCAGCTTTCCGGGATCTCTTCCGGGTCTTTTCCGGGCAGTTTTGTTCCTTTGCAGGGTGCACTTAAGCTCATGGTTTTTTCATCTCGTTTTTCAATGTGCAAAGCACATCCCGTGGTTTCCGTTGTGGAGACGATAGGGTTTGTCAAAAAGGCATTTTCTGCCGGATAATGTTTGTTAAATTTGTCTTTCATATGATCACCCTCCCGAAGGTAGTTTTTCCAGATTTGCCGAATTGATAAAATCCAAAAAACACCTTTTTGTTTTTAAAACTTTTTGTAAAAACCCTTGACAACCTAAGTTTCCCATGATATAATACTTAGGATGTATTTAGGGATATAGCCAAGTCGGTAAGGCACCAGACTTTGACTCTGGCATTCGTAGGTTCGAGTCCTGCTATCCCTGCCAAGATTTGTGGTCAAATTGATAGGACCGCGAAAATGCAAAAAAACGGAGAATTCGAAAGAATTCCCCGTTTTTTTGTATACAGAAAACCACGCGATAGTCGCGTGGTTCAATAAAGGCTATTGTCGATGAAGATGGTAAAAAAACTCCAGATGTGTTATAATGGAATCGTGACCTGCCAGTTAGGATAAAATAAACACATCAGGAGGACATTAGAATGTCGGAACAAAATAATGCCACCAATAGTTTAGCACATACGAAATGGAATTGTAAGTATCATATTGTGTTTGCTCCAAAATGTCGCAGAAAAGTTTTTTTTGAAGAGAAAAGAACTGAAATTCGAGAAATACTACGCACCCTATGTCAATGGAAGGGTGTGGAAATTGTTGAGGGCGAAGTGTGTCCAGATCACATACATCTGCTGGTAAGTATTCCTCCCAAAATGAGCGTTTCGGGATTTATGGGATATTTGAAAGAGAAAAGTAGTTTAATGAT